>RDXV01000058.1 GCA_004292695.1 Nostocales cyanobacterium
GGGAGAGGGAACAGGGAACAGGGAACAGGGAACAGGTAAGGAATACAGACATTTTTGTTTTCACTCGATATGTTAAATTAATTTTGCTTGGGTACTTAACAAATAAAAAGCAGATGAAAAACACCTGCTAGATAACTAGACAAATTTATTTTACTCTATTAGCAACCATTAACAATTTAAAGGTATATATATATCTTCAGAATTAGGATTCAGATAAGGACGGTGGATATCAATTAAATGTTGCTCAAAATGTTGATTAATAATTCCCATACGCTCTTCAATAGCATTTTTACCTTTTTCCCAGGCTTCTAACAAAGCATTAGCCACAATTTGACAGCGGTTCATACCAAAACTTTCTTGTGTTGTAAATTTCTGATTTGGTTCTTCTGCTAAACTCAGTCCAGGGGCTAAAAATTTAGTAAACAAAGGAATTTCTGGAGAAAAATAACATTGATATTCTTGGTAAACTTCTTGGAGAATATTATGAACTACTGAATAATTTGATCTCTCAAAATTGAGGATACCAGCATCATAACGCCCATAATTACCAGGATTATAAATTACCTGAAAACTAAAGGAAATATCTACCTGATTTAATTTTTTAGTCAGTGTCTCCATCAGAGAAATTGCACCAGTAGGAGTAACATTAAAATAAATTTTTCCCAGTTTTGAATGAGTTTCTAATTCAATTAGCTTTTCTGTCCCTGAGTTACTCACTGCTATATAATAGCCGTTTTCAATACGATTTTTAGGCATCCAAATAGCGATTAATTCACCCACTTTTAAGGACTTTTTACGATTTTTGAGATAACATTCTGGCTCAACATATAAAGTCAGATCATTTTTAGTAACCGCTATACTATGATCTGGTTCTATTCTTAATACTTGCCAACCATATTCATAATGACCATGACCATGATTATGCTGATGTAATTGTTCATAAAAATCCCAATCAATACCCAGATGATAATTAGCTTCTAAACTACGCTGAGGTGGATAGTTTTTACCTGGTGTATTAATTGATAAAACCTCTTGTAGCGAACCATTGTAATAAATACCATGTACAAAATTTCTTAACAGCAAAGCTAAATACTTATGCTGTAATTCCTGGGAATTTTGCTGAAATCTATTTGCTACAGTCACAGGTAATGAAAAAGGTTGATAATGGGGGTGTTGAATGGAAAAGTTAGGGGAAATTTGAATATTACTGGCAATATCAAATAAACAGTTAAGAATTTGATTGGTAGAGTTATCTAACATGAATAATTTGCACCTCCAAATTTTTATTATGACCTAAAATACTATCTCCAAAAAATACCATTGACAAGATTAACAACCGCGCAGTCGTGTTTTTTCGTAATAAATCTTGAGCAATTGCTTTTCTTTTTTTGGAGAATTTTTACTTTCAAAACCTATAATGGGTTGGATAATTTCCGACAGCGAACTACCGAAAATAGTTAATACCGCTTGTTCTGGCATAATTAATAAACTTTTGGCAACTTCCAACATACACAGGTGACTATTATCAAAATATTTCTTGTAGTTAATCGTATTTTGTATCTGGTGGATGAGTGCCAAACCTGTAAACTGAACTACACGCAAAATCAAGTCTGGGCGGTAATCCAAAATCTTAGGAAAATTGTGAATATAACTGCGAATTACTGCCAAAATTGAAGGTTGAATTACCTCTAAAGGGATGATAGCTAAATGTAGAGATTCTTCTAGCTTTAAAGTTGGATCTATAACTAAACTAGACAGCCAAACTTGAATATAACTGGCTAATAAAGTACCTAAGTCATAAACAGGATCTCCCCAAGCGCACGCTTCCCAATCTATCAATTTGACTAAGCAATTATCCATTTGTTGCCAACTTGAATGGAGTAAAATATTGTTTAAATGTAAATCATTATGAGTTAAACAACAGGGTTTCCATTCATACGCTAAGTCGGCAATAACTGATTCTAAACTTTCATATTTTTGATAAATACCATGAAATTTAAGTGCTACTGTGGGAATTTGTCCAAAAATATCTTGATTTATGGAACTTATTCCCTGAGCAGGATTGTAATAACGATAGCGAATTTCTCCTTGGGGAGCAGTATCCATGAAATCACGGTATTCTCTTTTTTGGAAAGTTGAAGAATGTAGTCTTGCTAATGTAGCACCAATGGCGTTAGCAATTTCTAAGGGAAAAATACCGTTATTTTCATAGAATCTTCCCAGTTCCATATATTCACTCAAGTAACTGCGAATGAAAAGGGAATTTTCTCGATCAAAATGGAGCAATGATGATGATATTGCGGAAATATTGCTAAGAACAGGGAACTTATGAAGTAATTGATGAAATAAACACTCATTAAAGAATTCATGGGTGCTGCTATCAGTATGAGTGTGATTTTCTTGTTTAACTAACAGTTGTTGATTATCCGCTAGTCTTACCAGTAAATTCCGATTGTTTCTGCCACTTTCTAACCACTCATATTCATATAATGCCCCATCTTCTATGCTATGCAGTCCTGCATTTTGCAGATACTGGATAACATTTTGAGAAGATAGTAAGAATCTCATGTATTATTTTCCTAGTTGCTTAAATTGCTGATAGAATCACTTAGGTAATGATTGATTTGGACTGCTCAAGATCGGGTAGATAGCTACAAGGTAACAAAGATGAAATCATAATTGCTACTCTCTAGTGATATCTTATTTAAGTGCTGAAAACCTGCCAAAATGGCAAAATTACCTTTATTTTTCCTTTAAAGTATACTGACATTCCCATAAAATCTTTACACTATTGATAATACTAACTCTAGTATATAGAGAGTTTCAACTTTCCATCTTCTTGATAGTAATTTTTACTAATCAGTTAATATTTCTCCATAGATTTTATTGGTGATCTTGGAGCTTTTTGGTTAACTCCTCAGATATGTGATCAAAATCACGCTCAGTTTTATGGTATAATTGTACTAATGTAATGATGATACAGGAACAAGCATTGTAATTTACACAATTATACTACTGAGAAGAAACAATTTGATTGAGGATGATGACTAAAGCCAACACACCAAAAATCACCATTAACCCTGCGGGCATAAATTTACGTGTTTTAGCTAGTCTAATAGCAAAGAAAGTTACTATAAATCCAGTAACAACCCCTGCTAAGGCTAAACCCCAGGTTATTCCTTGTAATTGGCAATAAGCAGCAATAATGATTAGTAAACCACTAATAATACCACTAATCAGAGAAACTTGACTTTTTACTTGAATGTAGCCAATGATGCCACCTATTAATACTAAAATGCCGTAGCCAAAAGCGGCAAATATACCTAAATTCATTGTTACAGCCTGTGTTGATTGAGTTTTAACTTTTAGAGTTGGCAAACATTTACAGTTAATGGATGATCCAGAAATGTCTACTTTACACAATTCCTCGCACACCAAAGTTCAATTTTTTCAGCGCCAAGCGGCTTCTTTGTTACTTTACCAGTCTGTGTTACACGGGGAAGTGGCGATCGCGTTTTTAGACTTGCTACAAGCTATACGTTACACTGATGCAGATGGCCGTGACTGTCTCCAATCTTACGGTAATTATTTTCAGGCTTTGGCAGCTAGTCAACAAACCTGGGAAGAATACTTAATTCATCAAATTCTCATCGCTGATAACCCTTTTACCAGACTAGCTCAACAGCGGGCATTTACTGATTTACCGCCCGCATTAATAGCCGCCGCAGAACATGATCTACAAGCATTACAGAATTTGTATGAATGTAACTGTGCGGTTTTAAGTGAGTGGGTGCAAGTTGTTTCCCATTTGCCAGTTTCCCCGGTGGTTTGGTATCAAGAACCGGAAAACACAAGCATTAATACTGAATTTGTTAACTTTTTGCAACAGTTAGAAACCTGGGCGGATGCTGTTCCTGATTTAGCTGCTTATTATCACCAGCATGGTACGGGGTTATTTGCCCAATATCGGGCATTTCGTTGGGAAAATGGGCAATTCCTTGGTATTTCCTATCCAGATCCGGTTAAACTTGATACACTTGTAGGCTATGACTGGCAAAAAGAAAGTTTGTTAAAAAATACCAAGTTTCTCTTGTCAGGACAACCAGCTTTACACGTATTATTGTATGGTAGTCGTGGCTCAGGTAAATCATCTTTAGTTAAATCTCTACTAAATGAACATAGTGATGACAACTTGCGTTTAATCGAGGTAACAAAATCTGAATTACACAACCTACCTAAAATTGTGGAAAAGTTGCGAGGATTACCACAGAAATTTATCATTTTTGTAGATGATCTTTCTTTTGAGGAAGATGATGATGCTTTTAAATCTCTAAAAGTAGTATTAGAAGGAAGTGTGACAGCCAGACCAGAAAATGTAGTAGTGTATGCAACATCTAACCGTCGCCATTTAATTAGAGAGTATTTTAGTGACCGACCCACCCCCAAAGATCAGGAAGAAGTTCATGGTTGGGATACAATGCAAGAAAAGCTATCCTTTAGTGATCGCTTTGGACTTACTTTAACCTTTGAAGCCGCAGACCAAACAACATATTTACAAATAGTCCAGCACTTAGCAACAAAAGCGGGCATTAATATTAACCAAGAAACCCTAGAATATAAAGCCTTACAATGGGCAACTCGCCATAATGGCCGTTCTGGTCGTACAGCTAGGCAATTTATTGACTTTCTCAAAGCGGATTTATATGTAAGTAATAATCAAAATCAACTATAATTATTGACCTTTAAAAAGACGTGAAAACTGATGACTTTAATTACTACCAATTCCCATCAGGGTAATACGCTCAAAACAAGCAAAATGCAATCAGCAACAGTCAGCAATAGAGTAATTTTAGGTGTATGCGCCTTTAGTGTAAGTTTTGGTTTAAGCCTTGTCCCCAACTGGGATTTTACCCAAGCTTTAATTACAGGGATTATTACAGTTTTAGCAACTTATTCAGCCGCCTTAGTAGTTGATAAAAGACGCAGAAACTATGAATTACTTGTGTTAAATTCTCTACACAAAAAAATTAGAGATTTAGAAGGTTTAAAATATCGCATTGCCAGAGAAATTCAACAGGTAGAACAGCATAAAATTATCCTTTATACAGAATCACAAAGCCTACAAAATCAAATCATAGAATTACGTAATCAGAGAGATAGTATTCATCGAGATTTGGGTAGTTTTGCCGGACAGAAAAAACAACTAGAAGTAGAAATACTGCACCTCAAAACCGAACTAGATAAAATAGATCATAACACTGCTGAACTTAAACAATATTGTGCTGAACTCTCATCAGAAAAACGTCGTTTAGAAGTTAACTGTAATGTTGCCCGCGCTGAACTCACACAAATTCAAGCTCAAATAGAAGCCCACAAACAAGAAAAACAAGAATTAGAAAACAATCTGATTTTATCCAACCGATTAAAACCCCAATTAGAAGAAAAACTCTATGAACTGAGAATAGAAATAGAAACAGCAGAACATAAATTAATAACTCAAAATAACTTTCTAGAAAACTCAATCAAAAATAAACAAAACATCGAGAACACAGTCAAACAACTAGAAGAAAATAGACAATCAAAACAAGAAGCAATCAAACAACTAGAAAACCAAATTTCCCTACTACAAGATGAGCGAGACTCACTACAAAATCAAGTTTGGGAATTATTACAAAATCTAGAAAATCTTAACCAAGAACAACTTACAGATACTTTATCAGAATTAGATCATGAAGTAGAAATTTTCCCCTTTGATGACATATTAGAAATAACGGAAGCAGATAACAATAATTCTAACCAACTCACCTCAGAATGGCATCAATTTTTAGATCAGATAGAATCCTATCAAATCGAAATTTTAAAAGCCATAGTTGAGAATAAAGATATTAAATCTGTACTCAAACAAATAGCAGAAACACAAATTACCATGCCTAACTTATTGATAGATTCTATCAATGAAATTGCTGATCAAACTGTGGGAGAAATAATTATAGAAACCAGTGAAGATACACCTAAAATTTATCCAGAATACCTATCCCAAGTACAAAAAATCATCAATATTCATGGTAGATAGACAACAAAATACACAGCATCTAGCTAAATGAATTTACAGATTATATAATATTGAGCATAAAATTCATTTATTTAATATACTGTCTTATATGACAAAACACAAAATATCAAAAAAAGTCTCCACCGCTTTAATAAATTCCTTGGGTGCGGGAGTAGTTCCCAGAATAGGATTAGAACACATAGCAGTAGGTAGAGAAAAAGAACTAAATAGTTTATTGCAAAACCTCAATGATATATCCGAAGGTGTAGCAGCGTTTAGATTTGTAATTGGTAACTACGGTTCAGGGAAAAGTTTCATTTTACAAATGCTCAGAAATAGAGCAATGGAACAGGGATTTGTAGTTGCAGATGCTGACCTTTCCACTGGACGTAGACTAGCAGGAAGTAACAACGAAGGTTTAGCAACCTATCGAGAATTAATGAGTAATTTAGCCACAAAAACCCGCCCTGATGGTGGTGCTTTGGTGGCAATTTTAGAAGGATGGATTAATAAAATTCAACAAGAAGTAGTTAAAGAAACAGGAATGCGCCCCAATGATGAAGGTTTTGATGATCAAGTAGAAACAAAAATTAGGGAAGTAGTTCATTACATTGAAGACTTAGTACATGGCTTTGATTTTGGTAATGTAATTATTGCTTATTGGCGTAGTTATCGCTTAGATGATGATGATTTAAAAAACGCTTCCTTACGTTGGTTAAGAGGAGAATTTAACACCAAAACCGAAGCCAGAGCAGCTTTAGGAGTACGAGTAATTATTGATGATGATACTTGGTATGATTATATTAAATTGTTAGCTAAGTTTGTGGCGGAAATTGGCTATAAAGGACTGTTAATTTTAATAGATGAAGCAGTTAACTTATATCAAATTTCTACCACTGTCACCCGTGAGAAAAATTATAACAGACTGCTAGGAATGTTTAACGACACTATGCAGTGTAAAGCGGAAAATTTGGGTATATTTATTGGTGGGACAACGCAATTTTTAGAAGATCCAAATCGGGGATTATTTGCTGATCCTGCCTGGAGAAGACGCACAAAAGAAAGTAGATTTGTTACCCAAGCAAATACACAGGAATATTTAGGACCAGTAATTAGGTTGAGTCCTTTATCAGAAGTTGAAATACTTACACTTTTACAACGGTTACTAGAAATTCATAGTCTTAACTATAGCTATGAACCAAAATTAAAACATTCTGATTTGCAAGCATTTATTCAGGAAATAACTAGCCGTTTAGGTGCGGAAGCATTACTCACACCAGGGGAAATAGTGCGTGATTTTATTAGTGTTTTAAATCTGCTTTATCAAAACCCAGTCCTTAAATTTAATGAATTAATTCATAGTAGTAATTTCCATCCCACAGTAGCAGGTGAAGAAAGAAATTTAGATGATGATGTAGCAGAATTTAGCTTGTAAATTATTCTTATTTATTGTGGTTATTTACTATCTACAATTGGTAAATCTAACCATTCACTAAGTTCTTGTGCTAACCAATCAAGTTCTAAGGTACTCACAGAAAACATTTGAATTGGACTTGTATGAATTTCATACTTAGTTAATCCTGCCCAAATGATTAAACAAGGATGGTAAGATTGATTATGGTAAACATGACTACGTTCCAAACGAATAATATTTTTGCGCTTACTGGGGTTTTTAACATATCTTCTCATCCCAAACAATTCATGAAAACAATAAATCTTTTTCTTGTTAATTATAGTTCGCTTTGTTCCAAACAGAGAAATTAGACAAATAGCAATCAAAATGAAGGTAGTTAATGGCATAAATAACCCACTTAACAAAGGAAAGGAGAATCCCAGCATTACTAAGGCCATCAGAAATGGAAAACTACTAACATACCAAATAAACATCACACCAAGTTTAGGAATTCCCTGTTGTGGTGGAATAATAATATCTATAAAATCAGGAGTTTTATGTAAAACTAACCGACTACCAAAGGGTTTATCTAAAATTAAATTCCCCCCATCAATAGGTTTAGAAACAGGAATTTTTGGTGTTTGTAAAAATTTTAAGGATTTGTCTACAGAAGCAAAACGTTGGCTTAAAATTGGTTGAGTCATTTTTTGCAACCAATTACTAAAATGAGGAGTAATATTAGCAAATTCCTTAAATTGAATAACTAAATCATCTTGAGGTAAATCTGCGGGATGTTGACCGGTAACTAAATATATTAAAGTTGCCCCTAAACCATATAAGTCAGAAGCAGGAGTAGCTTTTCCACTAAATTGTTCAGGTGGCATATATCCATAACTACCGACAATAGTCATGGTAGTATTAGTTCTGACAATAGTTTGTACAGAACCAAAATCAACTAAATAAACATCACCAACATGATTACCAGAACGATTTGTTAATAAGATATTACTGGGTTTAATATCCCGATGAATTACCGGAGGTTGTTGACTGTGTAAATATTGGAGAATTTCTAATAATGCTACAGCTAATTGTTTAACTTCTGATTCATTAAAAGTCCGACCATTTTTGAGTTGTACTTCTAAAGATTCAGCGGGAATATAACTTTGTACTAAAGCAAATCCTTTATATCCAGGAGTATCCAATTCAAAATAATCTAAATAACGAGGAATAGCAGGATGATCAAGAGATTTTAATGTTTCTGCTTCCCTTTCAAATAACTTTAAATCTTGCCATTGAAAATCATCATCAAAAGTTAGTAACTTAACTACTACTAAATCTTGAGTTTGTAAATCACGAGTTAATAGGGTTCTTCTCCCAGCTTTTTTACCTAACTGTTTTTGTACCTCATATCTTTCTAATAATATCTCTTTTGCAGAATTACCCAAATTTTGATTTGTCATTTTCTTAACGCTCAAATCCTATATATTTGATCATTATACTTAGTCTGTAACTGTACTGTCACTAGAAAAATCAGATGACTAAAAATACATTTTCTCAACTTGCTCCTTTTATCCAAGAATACATATATCATAACAACTGGACAGAATTACGACCAGTACAAATAGCAGCGTGTGAAGTTATTTTTAACACAAATTCACATTTATTAATTGCTGCTGCTACCGCTGCGGGAAAAACTGAAGCGGCATTTTTACCGATTTTAACTTTATTACATCAGAACCCATCTTATACTATTGGTGTATTATATATCAGCCCGATTAAAGCCTTAATTAATGACCAATTTTATCGCTTGAATGATTTATTAAAAACCGCAGAAATATCAGCATATTCCTGGCATGGTGATATATCTCAAAGTCGTAAAAATCAACTTTTAAAAAATCCCCAAGGTGTTTTACAAATTACGCCGGAATCTTTAGAAAGTTTACTGATTAATAAATATCAAGAATTAGATAGGTTATTTGCTGATTTAAGATATATTGTGATTGATGAAATTCACGCTTTTATGGGTTCAGAAAGAGGAAATCAAATTATTTGTCAATTACAAAGATTAGCTAAAACTACAAAAAATCAACCCAGACGTATTGGTTTATCAGCAACTCTGGGTGATTATTCTTTAGCGGAAAAATGGCTAAGTGCAGGAACAGATAAAGCAACAATTACTCCACAAATAACAGCAGAAAAAAGAAATATTAAACTAGCGTTAGAACATTTTTTTATTGCTAAAGATATGGATGAATCAGATTATGAAAGATATATTTTTAATTTAACTAAATCCCGTAAATGTTTGATTTTTGCTAATAATCGTACTCAAACAGAATCTATTATTTCTGGTTTAAGAAACATAGCTAAAAATACGGGATTTCCTGACATATATCATGTTCATCATGGGAGTATTGCCCCTAGTTTACGTCAAGCTGCGGAAAAAGCGATGTGTGAACCAAATCATCCCGCAGTAACAGCAGCAACTTTAACCTTAGAATTAGGAATAGATATAGGTTATTTAGAAAGAGTAATTCAATTAGAATCACCCTTATCTGTAGCCAGTTTTTTACAAAGATTAGGCCGCAGTGGAAGAAGGGGAGAAGCTGGGGATATGCGGTTTATTTGTGCTGAGGAAAAACCTTTATCTGAAGATGATTTACCATCACAAATACCTTGGCAACTTTTACAATGTATTGCCATTATTCAACTTTATTTAGAAGAAAAATGGATAGAACCTATTCACTCGATTAAATATCCTTTTAGTTTGCTGTATCATCAAACTATGAGTATTTTAGCTGCTAGGGGTAAAATTTCACCTGCTACTTTAGCTCAAGAGGTTTTAAAATTACCACCATTTACTAATATTTCTCAGGATGATTATAAAATTTTACTGCGGTATTTAATTGACATTAATCATATTCAAAAAACAGAAAATAGTAGATTAATGATTGGTTTATCTGGGGAGAAAATAGTTAATAAATTTCAATTTTATGCTGTGTTTGCAGATAATCAAGAATATACTGTAAAACAAGGAAATACGGAAATTGGTAGTATTGTTACACCTCCAACTGTTGGTAGTCAATTTGGTTTAGCTGGGAAAAGTTGGCAAGTTGTGGAAGTAGACTTTAAAAAAAGGGTAATTTTAGTCAAACCATTAGATATAAAAGCTAGTGGTAAAGATAATATGAATTGGCGTGGTGGTAGTGGTAGTATTCATGGAAAGATTTTACAGAGAATGCGTCAGGTTTTGTTAGAAGATACAGAATATGGTTATTTACAAAAAAATGCTAAATTGCGATTACAGGAAGTGAGGAATTTAGCTAAAAAAGCAGGATTAGATAAAAGTAATATTATCAAGTTAGATAATAATAAATGTTGTATTTTTCCCTGGATGGGTACGGTAGGTTATAGAACTTTAGAAAGATTATTAAATTGTTTTTGTCGAGAGTCCTTAGAAATTAGTAGTATGGGGGGTGTAAATCCTTATTATTTGACTTTGAAGGTAGGTAAGGATAAATTTAATTCTGTTTATTCAGAAATTGCTGGTTTGTGTGAACAGAGAATTACAGCGGAAGATTTGGTTAGTAATGCGGAAGCACCGAAATTACAAAAATATGATCAGTTTATTCCTGATGAGTTGTTAAGGAAGGCTTTTTTTAATGATTATTTGGATATGGAGGAGGTGAGAAGAGTGGTTTTAGATTGGTAATTTATAGCCATTTTAGCAGTAAATAAAGTTTAGTTAATTTTTTAGTACATTGATATTAAATATAAAACATTTTGTGATATTATTGATTGATAATCTACAAATAATTTTCTACAAAATCAGATTATGTCTAGCATTAATACAGGAATAGAATGGACTGATAAAACATGGAATCCAACTACAGGATGTGATAAAGTTAGTCCCGGTTGTACCCATTGTTATGCAGAAGCGATTACAAAGCGATTTACTAATAATTTTCCTAATGGATTTACTTTAACTACACATCCAGAAAGATTAAAAGAACCATTACGCTGGAAAAAACCTAGCCGTATTTTTGTTAATTCGATGAGTGATTTATTTCATAAAGATGTACCTTTTTCATTTTTACAAGAAGTTTTTAACACTATCCATCAAACACCTTGGCACATATATCAAATACTCACAAAGCGACATGAAAGATTATTGGAATTAGCACCGGAATTAAATTGGTCTGATAATATTTGGATGGGTGTATCTGTAGAAAGTCAAAATTATGTTAATCGGGTTGATTATTTGCGAAAAGTTCCAGCAAAAGTAAGATTTCTTTCCTGTGAACCATTATTAGGTTCATTAAAACTGGACTTGACCGGTATTCATTGGGTAATTGTTGGTGGTGAGTCTGGACATAAACACCGTCCTATTGAAGCTGAATGGGTACGAGATATTCAACAACAAGCAAATAAATCTGATGTGGCATTTTTCTTCAAACAATGGGGAGGAATACATCCAAAAGCATCTGGTAGATTATTAGATGGTGAAATTTGGGATGAAATGCCACAAGATTATGATAAACATATCCAGAAATGGAGTAATAAGACAATTCCAAATCTTAATAGATTAAAGCAAGCAAGTTAAACGCAATGTTTATTTATTACTTGGGTGGAAAAGTTACTCTTACGCTATCTCCAAATGTAACTTCTCCTTTTCTCTTTTTTCTTTGACCATAAGGCGGATTCACAGTAATTTTTCCTTGGCTTTCTAAGTTTTTTAAAGCATCTTTATAATTCTTACTTATGAATTTTTTACCAACATGATGCTGATTGTAAATATCAATCATTTTGATTGTCTGACCTGCAAATTCATCTAGTAGCATTTTTTGTAAATCATCTAATGGTCTTGAATTTTCATAGTCAAATATTGAAAGTTGCCTAACTTTTGGGGGTGTATATTCAAAGGACGGTACACCTTGAGGACGAGAAGAACTGAGATTACCCATAATATCCTTTATAATATTAAGACCTATTTTGTTTTTAGATACGAAAATTATGTAATGACTGGTACGAGCAGCATCATCTTTTTCAAAACAAAATTCTTGGATGTATGATCCACCTATATCTTGTAAAGCATCCTTAATAGCCTCAGTAATAGCTAATTCTCGTTCTTCTGGTTGCTTGTTTTTGACTTCTTCTCTCAAATGGTTTGCACGTTCTTTACCAAATAATGAATCTATATATTCCAAAACTTTTTTATTATTCAAATCTTGATTTATACGGTTATAGTTGAAGAAAAATATACAATCACATCCCCAACCTTCTATTGCTGAATTAATTAGCTCTAGTGATAACCCTTTATAACCATAAGGATCTATAAAAAATAATGTGGGAATAAACTGAGTTTGTTTAAATATATGTGTTATTTCCTCACTAACTTCCATGTTATAAATTTTGGGCTGATATCTTAAACTATTAATACCAGAAATAGCATTTATAACTTCTTGAAGTGACTGAAAATGCTCTAATTTTTTATCATTAAAAAATGTGACTAACATCTCTCTTAAATCTGGATCATTTATTGCAGTTTCTAGTATAAACACAGGGGTGGATTTAGAACCATCTTTATAAATACCTGGACCAGAAAACAAATCTATATAACCCACTTTTTTAATTCCCTTTTTCTTTGCTCTGGGAACAATAATTTTTGCCCATGCAGGAAAATATTTAGTTACTATCTGAATTTTGATGTTTGATTTTTTGCTGGGAGACTCAAAAAAAGTATCTTCAGTCATAGTTTGTACTTTGTGAAATTCGATTCATTATACTGTAACTATTTAGTGTATCTTAATGTATTGAGTGAATTACATAGTATTTATATGTAAAAATAATATAAATAACTTAATGATTGACCAGCTAATTCCAAGTACAAATACGTAAAAATACCCAATTTTTATGAAAAGTTACCAAAGATGTATTATCTTTATCCACAATTCCCAAATTTTCAGCTATTGTATAAATAACACTACCTGAGATCATTAAAATCACTATGCAAAGTTTCTTATCTGAACCATTAAGTACAGAAAAAATTACCGTCAAAATTGCCGATTTACCAACATCATTACAAGGTTTAAAACTGGTACAATTATCGGATTTACATTATGATGGTTTACGCTTATCAGATCAGATG
Organism: Nostocales cyanobacterium; assembly: GCA_004292695.1. Classification (GTDB taxonomy): domain Bacteria; phylum Cyanobacteriota; class Cyanobacteriia; order Cyanobacteriales; family Nostocaceae; genus Okeanomitos. Next base: position 13,591 of record RDXV01000058.1, read on the forward strand.
TTAGCTAAGGCGATCGCCATTGCAAACCACGCAAAACCAGACCTAATTTTATTAACAGGTGACTACATCACAAAATCCACAGAACCACTCCAAGAATTAGTTAAATATCTGAAAAAATTAACAAGTAAATATGGTATTTATGCAGTATTAGGAAACCATGACTCATATCCTAAAAATACTCGTTTTGAAGTTACTAAAGCATTAGAAAATATAGATATTCATGTCTTATGGAATCAAATAGAATATCCATTTGGTGAAGCATTTCCTATAGTTGGACTAGCGGATTTTTATTCAAAAGAATTTGATCCTACACCAGTCATGAATCAGCTAGATCCTAATAAACCTTGTTTAGTCTTATCCCACAACCCAGACTCAGCAGAAATATTAAAAAAATGGCGAGTAGATTTACAATTATCTGGACATACTCATGGTGGACAAATAATTTTTCCTATGTTTGGACCAGCATTGAAAATATATGAAAATATTACTAACCAATTTCCTAAACAAATACGATCATTTTTACCATTTTTAGTAGAAGGGAAACCGATTTTCTATCATTGGGAATGGTTATATGGTTTACACAATGTTGGTAAAAATCAACTCTATGTAAATCGTGGTTTAGGAACTTATTTTCCAGGACGTTTATATTGTCCACCAGAGGTCACTATTATTACTTTACAAAGACAATAAATACAGCTAATTTGCTAATTTTATAGTTTGTGCATATTGTGACTTACAGGATCAAAACCATGAGAAAATTTTGTACTGTCGTCATAATAAGCACCGGTTAAATTTGCACCATACAATTTAGTGTAGTGCAACCTAGCACCGCGAAGATTTGCTTCAGAAAGATTAGCACCACTTAAATTTGCTCTAGTTAAGTTAGCTCTTGCTAAATTGGAATTACTCAAATTTGCACCCCAAAGTTTAGCTTTAGCAAGATTAGCTCTAGTTAAATCTGCTCCCCACAAATTAATACCGGGTAAATTGGCATTAATTAGTTTTGCTCCTTCTAAATGAGCAGATAAAAAATACCTCTCTCCTGCGGCATAGCGCCGTTTAATTTCTTCCGCATCCATTTGTATTTCACTGCCTCTCGCAACAACAAAAAGCAAAACAGTGATTTATATAGATTTATATTTTATATATTTAATTTAACCACAATTCAAACAGGAAAACAGCTACACATTTATCAAACCTGCGGTGTTAAATATGTAATTTCCTACATTTTTTAAGTGTTATTAATTACTAATTAATTGATACTAGAAAAATAACTTAAATTTCTTTATACACGAAAAAGTACCTGAGTTTTTTGTTAACTCAGGCACTCCCCCGTATAACTCTATACCATACACTTAGTAATGTAACAATAGAAATTCTTGACATTGCTATAGGGGAAGCATTGCTAGAATTACTTGTAACAAACATAAGTGAAGTGGTATCACTCCTTGCATTGAATAATGCTATCTTTTTAACACTGAATAGGTGGTGTGGAGAGTGACACTTTCTCAACTGACACTGGTGAAAAAAGATGCAGCAACAAAGTAGCTAAAACAACAATAAAAAACAGTAAACATTTCTTACAAACTGTATCAAAACTGATAACTGTTCACTGATAACTGTTAACTGAAACCCCCTCCTCCTGGAGTTTCGATCACAAAAACATCCCCTGGTTGCACTTCCACAGTCGCGGTACTCCCTAAAACTTCCGTAGTACCATTTTCCCGTTGTACCCAGTTTTTACCCACCTTTCCCGGTTCTGCACCATTTAAACCAAAAGGAGGAACAACACGATGGCCAGAAAGAATATTTGCAGTCATGGGTTCTAAAAATTTAATTCTGCGGATCACACCATCACCACCGGAATATTTACCCTTTCCTCCGCTATTTTCCCGCACATTAAAACTTTCCACCATCACAGGATAACGAGTTTCTAAAACTTCGGGATCTGTTAACAAAGAATTAGTCATGTGAGTATGCACCGCATCAGTACCATTAAACTGTATTTCTCCACTTATTCCTGCACCAGAACCACCACAAATAGTTTCATAATATTGATATTTTGCATTACCAAAAGTGAAATTATTCATAGTTCCTTGGGAAGCGGCCATCACACCCAAAGCACCATATAAAGCATCAACAATAGTTTGGGAAGTTTCCACATTTCCCGCTACCACTGCTGCGGGGTAAATTGGGTTTAACATACAACCTTGAGGAATAATAATTTCCAAAGGTTTCAAACAACCAGCATTCAGAGGAATATTATCATTAACCAAAGTTCTAAACACATATAAAACAGCAGCTTGGGTGACAGCTTTGGGAGCATTAAAGTTATTATTTAATTGTGCAGAAGTACCAGAAAAATCAATTTTAGCAGTGCGATTTTCTTGATTAATTTTCACAGAAATTTGAATTTTTGCGCCATTATCCATCTCATAACAAAAAGCACCATCTTTTAAAACATCAATCGCACGTCTAACAGATTCTTCCGCATTATCTTGGACAAACTGCATATAAAGTTGGACAGTTTCTAGTCCATATTGCTGCACCATTTTTAATAACTCTTGTACACCACGATTATTAGCAGCGATTTGAGCTTTAAAATCTGCAATATTTTTATCTGGATTTCTGCTAGGATAGGGATGATTTAACAAATGTTCTCTAACTTTTAATTCTTGAAAATCTCCCTGTTCAACCAAAATAAAATTATCAAAAATAATTCCTTCTTCTAGAATTGTGGTACTATGGGGAGGCATAGAACCGGGAGTAATACCACCAATATCAGCTTGATGTCCGCGAGAAGCAACATAAAAAATGGGACTAGAAACCTGAGCATTAATATCTAAATTAATATCTAAATTAATATCTAGAAATACGGGAGTAATAGCAGTAACATCAGGTAAATGAGTACCCCCATTATAGGGATTATTAGAAAGATAAACATTCCCTGGTTTAATACCTTCACCCACAGCATTAATTAAACTGCGGACACTTTCACTCATAGAACCTAAATGTACAGGAATATGGGGAGCATTAGCAACCAATAAACCAGAACCATCAAAAATCGCACAGGAAAAATCCAACCGTTCCTTAATATTAACAGAAGCCGCCGTATTTTGCAGTACAATTCCCATTTGTTCCGCAATAAACTGATAGAGATTTTTAAATATTTCCAAACGAACTGGATCAGGTTGAGATGTGGTGTACATTTTGGTATTTACTTGATTTTAATTAGTATATGTTGGGTTTCCTTACGTCAACCCAACCTACATTTTTATTTTTAAATTGTATCTGGGTTAATGTTTAATTCTCGCAACTTTGCAGCTAAACGTTCTGCTCTTTGCTTCTCTTCTTCTGCTCTTTTAGCTTCCTCCTCTGCACGTTGAGTTTCACGTTCTGCACGTTCAATTTCACGCTTTGCACGTTGCGCTTCTCGTTCTGCTCTTTTAACTTCTAATTCTGCGGTTTCTTCCGGTGTAAGAACGAGATTTCCTGAAGGTGTAAAATACCTTAATAAACCCTCATAAATTCCCAAATATAAACCTAATTGTTGACTCCATAAATATCCTTGTTCATTAGGTTCAATAGGTTGATATTTACCATCTGATAAATGAAAACCTGCAAATTCTAAAGTATAAGGATCAAACCAAAAATATTCCGGTGTGCGGAAAGTTTCTTGATAAAGTTCTTTTTTAGATTCTCGATCAGTTTTTGCTGTAGTTGGTGAAAGAATTTCCACAATTACATGAGGATATTTACCGTCTTCTTCCCAGACGACCCAACTTTTACGGTTTTTTTTCTCTGTTCCTAAAACCACAAAAAAATCAGGTCCTCTAAACTTTTCAGTTTTTTTCTGGTTAGGACTATAATAAATACTCAGATTCCCCGCAGCATAGAAATCTGTTCTATTTTTCCATAACCATTTGAGACATTTAATTAAGAGCATAATTTGCTCTAGATGTAGTTCTGTTTCCACGGGTGGTTCATCACTATATAAGTCGCTGGGAGGAAAAATTAAATCTTCAGGAAAGAAGTTTTCTTCAGATACTAATTCTTGAGTAATCATCATGATATGATACCAAGTAGTTATTTATTGATTTTAGCATTAACGATTGATAAGATCCCCGACTTCTTTGATAATTTTGTATATAAATTGTGAATCTGTCGCAGAAGTCGAGGATCTGAAATATTACAAACATCATTAAATCAAACTTTGCAAAATTAAATGATTCCGTTCCGTTAATCGTGCTTCCCAATTAGATTCTACAACAATTGTACTGATTTTCTCCACAATAATTGCAGCACCTTTAATAATATCTCCCGGTTGTAAATCTTCCCTTTTATAAACTGGAGTATCACACCATTTATCATGAGTAAACATTTGCACTATTTCCACAGGTTCGGGTTTCTCCTCTAACTTTCTTTGACGCATAATTATAGGTTCTTCTGGAGTATCCATTTTCTGCACAACTTCCACAGAAATAGATTCCACAATTAAAGGTTTTTCTGCTTGAATGAAACCATATCTTGATTGATGTTCCTTTTCAAAATCAGTTTTCATTTTGATAACATCTGTAAAAAAATCAACTGTTAAAACTGAATTAGTTCCAATATATTTCAAATTTACTTTATTTATTACCTCTAATTCTAAATTACTATCTTCCTGATTTAATTCTTTTGTTGCTGCTACTTCCAAAGATTTAATTAACTGCTGTAACTCAGAAATTAACATTTCATTTAACGGTTTTTCCACACCGCTAATTTTATTAACTCTCACATCAGCTAAACCCATTCCATAAGCAGAAAGTACCCCAGCAAAAGGGTGTAAAAATATCTTTTTCATTCCTAAAGTATCAGCAATTAAACAAGCAACTTGTCCACCAGCACCACCAAAACAACAAAGAGCATATTTACTAACATCATAACCACGTTGAAGGCTAATTTTTTTAATAGCATTTGCCATATTTTCGACAGCAATACTAATAAAACCTGCTGCTACTTGTTCAGGGTGTCTATTATTTCCAGCGACAGATTTAATATTTTCAGCTAATGCTTGAAACTTCTGAATTACTATTTCTTTATCTAAGGGTAAATTACCATCATTACCAAAAACTGCGGGAAAATATTGGGGTTGAATTTTCCCTAACATCACATTAGCATCTGTCACTGTTAATGGTCCACCACGTCGGTAAGCAGCAGGTCCAGGATTAGATCCCGCAGACTCAGGACCCACACGATAACTAGAACCATCAAAAGATAAAATTGAACCACCTCCCGCAGCAATAGTATGTATTGCTAATACGGGAACTCGCATTCTTGCACCGGCAATTTCTGAATCTAATTGTCGTTCATATTCTCCTTTAAAATGGGCAACATCTGTACTTGTTCCTCCCATATCAAAGGTAATTATTAAATCAAAACCTGCTCTTTTACTGGTTTGGACTGCACCAACAATTCCCCCCGCAGGACCACTTAAAATACTATCTTTTCCTTGAAATTTATCTGCATCTGTTAACCCTCCATCGGATTTCATAAACATTAATTTAACGTTAGGTAATTGACTGGAAACTTGATTAACATAACGCCGTAAAATGGGGGTTAAATAAGCATCAACTACGGTTGTATCTCCTCTACTGACAAGTTTCATTAAAGGACTAACTTGATGGGAAATTGAGATTTGTGTAAAACCTATTTCTTGGGCAATTTCGGCTATTTTTTGTTCATGTTTGGGATAGCGATCACTGTGCATCAAAACAATTGCACAACTTCTAATTCCTGTATCATAAGCGGTTTGTAAATCTTGTTTTACTTCCTCGATATTTACGGGAATTAATTCATTACCATTTGCATCATATCTTTCATTAATTTCTATTACTTGTTCATATAACATTGTTGGTAAAATTATTTGCCGTGCGAAGATATTAGGACGGTTTTGATAACCAATTCTCAACGCATCTTTAAAACCTTTGGTAATTAATAAAACTACTCTGTCACCATGTGTTTCTAACAGCGCATTGGTAGCTACTGTTGTTCCCATTTTCACAACTTCGATATTTTGATAGGGTATGGGTTCGTTAACAGCAATTCCTAAAATATCCCTAATTCCTTGAATTACTGCGTCTGGATATTGTTCAGGATTTTCTGATAGTAATTTATAAACTATAATCCATTCTTGGTTAGGGAGGGGTACAATTAAAAAACGTTGATTATAGTTTATAAGTCTATCTATTATTTTTTGGTTATTGGTGACAGCAACTATATCTGTAAATGTGCCACCTCTGTCAGCGAATATTTTTAACATGATGATTTTTCTTCTGAGTGCTTCTACTTTATTTATAGAGGATTTTAGTGACAGATTACCACTTATTACAAATTGATATTATGCAGAAATCTGATTAACACCTACTTGATAGATTACCTGTTCTTTAACGGAATTTGCAGCCGCTACAGCTATTTCTTCCCAATCACTATCTAATAGTAAAAGACTCAAGAGTGACTTTAATAAATCTCGATTATATATCAATTCACTAACATCAAATAATTCATCTTGTTGTAAAATCTCTTGCAGTGCTGATATTGCATTATTTTCAGGTAATTGTAGTCTTTGAATTAAGCGTTTTTGTGCTACTTCTAATGCTGTTTTTTCTCCTATACCCAAATTCCATTCTTGTAAAAGTAACCGCAGTTCTTGGTTAAGTAATAGACGCAGTTTTGTTAATCTTCCTAATAATGCAGGGTTGTTTAAAAAAGCTGGAACTGCTAAACCCCATTCTAAACCTGCTGTTACATCACAGTCGGTTTCATCTTCAATTTCAATTGCTGCTTGGAGAGATACAGGGTTAAAGAGTAAATCAATAGCTGCTGTTACATTGTGATTGTTATTCATAAAGTTTTTCCTGCATTTATATTATTGTTGTAGTCTCAAAATACCATATTCAAAATATGTCAGATTTTCGTATTCTTCATCAACACCAAGATTGAGCATATTTTGGTTTTCATAAAATCGTTCCGCAGTCTGTAGTGAATGTAGACCAATTCTTCCACCATAACCTAATTCTACACTTCTCAATCTTGCATATCTCAATAATGCAGTACCTACACCTTTGTAGCGTGGTGGACGTTGGATTTCTTTACGATTCCAAGGTGCAGAGGTAATGTATTGGATATATACTAACTTTTGTCCCATTGCCAAGCGTGAACCATGCAATTGGGTTTCTACCATCATTAACCCTTGAGTACAATCTTCACACTCAAGCGCATAACCTTCTTCGTTGTCTTGTTTGGTAATATATCCCAGTTTAAACAACCAGTCCCAAAATTTATCTTCTGCTTGAACAAACCGCAATTGTTCGCGCCATAAGTTTTCATAATCATCTATGTGCTTTTGAGACAATTCAACAATATTAGCGTTAACTGGTGAGTTGTCCGTACCTCGATTTAATTGAATTTGTAGCCGCACTAATACACCTTATCTGAATTTTCTATTAGTTGAGTTTATCGCTGAATGTGGTTTTGTAGGGTGCAGAAGGGTATAACCTTTTATCTGCAATGCTTTTGGTGTTTTCTATCGTCACTGCCAAATAACATTTTTAGATACAAGTCTTATCAACCTATCTTATGTATGCTTATTTGTGTTTAATCGGCATAGATAATACATACCCTGGTATTAACGTGATATGCAAAAAATATTATCATAGTATTACCCAAAAACATAAAAATGGCATATAATGGGTAGTATGAACATAAACTGCCATCATCAATAAGGCAGTTTTATCGCACATAAAACAAAGGTAAGCACGATGAATATTGCAACAAACTATACGCCAAAAGGCAAAAAATTAGACACAGGGCAGGATTCAGTCGTTTCAGGAGAAAACCAAAGCCCCAGTGTGCAAGACTCTCCCAACTCTACCTCTGGAAAGCGAATATCAGTTTTAATGACTGATGAAGCTGCCGAGCTACTGCAATACCTAGCAGAAATGCAAGGCATATCTAAAAGCGAAGCTCTTAGAAAAGCTATAGCAACTGAAGCCTATTTTTTGAAAGAAAGAAAAAATGGATCTCAGATTCTGCTTCAGAAACCTAATGAGAAGATTAGGGAGGTGATTTTCAGGTAAGGACAGGGTAGATGTGGGGAGAGTAACCCAGCAAACCCTACCGAAAAGTTCTTAAAATGACTGTTAATAACCTCGAAAAACAAGCATCTACTAACCAAGTGTTAACACCTGTTGATACTCAAGATAATAAAAATACTTCTCTAATTTATGATGAGTTAGTGGATACAGTAGGTGATGAACCTGTTTCACGAGAAATAAGCGAGGAAGCATTCCTCAAACTTACATTAGATCATAAGTTAGCTCATAAGAAAGAAGACAATAAAGCCAGACAACTTATTTTCCAGACAGGTATATTTGCGTCTAGCGTGGTTGCTCTGATTTCTCTATCATACATCTCTTTAGACAAACCCGATAGCGTGAGGAGTTTTGTTAAAGACATCATTCCGATTGTTATCGGACCACAAGTAACGCTGTTAGGAACTGCTTTCGGTGGTTATATGTGGGTAACACGGGATAAAGCTAAGAAAGATGATTAAAGATAATTAAAAATAGTCAACAACCCCTACTAAACTAATCCATGTAGGGGTTTTTCTTTGGGAAAGTTTTTAGTTTAGAATTGAGATAGCAGTAAGCAGAAATATTCGCTAAAACCAAAATAACTGTTTTTCATGAAGCACAAAATATAACATGGAAGAACTACTCGAACTCAGACAACTTCTAGAACAGGGTAAAATTCCTGAAGCATTACTATTAGTGGATGAATTAGAAGAAATGATCCTCAGTGATAAAATTAATAAAATTGATAGTTATGGTGTAATTCTTCTCATCCATTTAATTAAACAAAAAGCCGAAAAACGTTCTACCCGTTCTTGGGAAATATCTATAGAAAATGCAGTCAGGGAAATCAATAAAATTAATAAACGCCGCAAATTTGGAGGTGTTTACTTAAATCAAACAGAATTAATGGAAATTCTCCAACAAGGATATCCAGTAGCACTCAAAAGAGCAGCTTTAGAAGCGTTTGAAGGGCGTTATGAAACAGAAGAATTAGCAGCTATGGTAGAAGAATCAGAAATATTAACTCATGCTTTGGAATTAATTCAAAAATAGTCAGAAATCAAAATTAAAAGATCCCCGACTTCTTCAAGAAACCGGGGATCTAAAACTAAGCTGTCACCTCTTCCTTAGCCGTTTGCTGTAGTGCAGCATACAACCTATTCAGAGCATTTACATAAGCCTGAGCCGATGCCACAATTATATCTGTATTCGCTGCATGACCGGAAAATACACGGGATTCATAACGTAAACGAATCGTCACTTCTCCCAGAGCATCAATTCCCCCGGTGACAGATTGTACAGAAAACTCAATCAATTCATTAGGTACATTCACTACCCGATTGATGGCTTTATAAACTGCATCCACTGGACCAGTACCAATAGCCGCATCGGTTAATTCTTGTCCGTCGGGTGTCCGCAGGGTAACAGTTGCAGTGGGTTGAGCGTTACTACCACAGGAAACCTGCACCAACTCGATTTTAAATAAATCCGGTGCTTGTTTAATTTCGTCGTTAACGATCGCCTCTAAATCCCAATCGGAAATTTCTTTCTTCTTGTCTGCAACATCTTTAAACCGCACAAAGGCTTTATTTAAGTCATTCTCAGACAATTCAAAGCCCAATTCTTTTAACCGAGTGCGGAAAGCATTTCTACCAGAATGTTTACCCAAGACAATTTGATTATCGGTTAAACCAATCAATTGGGCATCCATAATCTCATAGGTGAGTTTATTTTTTAACACCCCATCTTGGTGAATACCCGACTCATGGGCAAAAGCATTTGCACCCACAATCGCCTTATTAGGCTGTACCAACATCCCGGTTAAGTTAGAAACCAAACGAGAGGTTTTATAAATCTGCTTGGTGTCAATATTAGTTAATGAATCTTCAGAATCAACAGCACGACCAAAGAAGGGGTTATAATACTGCCTTCTCACGTGCAAAGCCATCACCAACTCTTCTAAAGCCGCATTTCCCGCCCGTTCCCCAATACCATTGATGGTACATTCAAGCTGTCTTGCGCCGTTTTTCACCGCTTCCAGGAAGTTAGCAACCGCTAAACCCAGATCATTATGACCATGAACGGAAATAATCGCTTGATCAATATTGGGGACGTTTTCTTTGATACCCTTGATCAACGCGCCAAACTCGCTAGGAGTGGTATAACCTACGGTATCAGGAATGTTAACAGTGGTTGCACCAGCGGCGATCGCCCTTTCCAAAACCTCATACAAAAATTCTGGATCGGATCTACCCGCATCTTCCGGGGAAAACTCTACATCATTGGTAAAACTTTTAGCATAAGCAACCATTTCTTCAGCAATGGCAATAACTTCTGGTCTGGTTTTCTTCAGCTTATACTGCAAGTGAATATCAGAAGTAGCAATAAATGTATGAATTCTGCCTTTAGCTGCTGGTTTGATCGCTTCCGCTGCGGCTTTAATATCATCGTGTCTAGCTCTGGCTAAACTACAAATCACCGGACCATTTTCTAAGCCCACAGTCTGAGCAATTTTGCTCACTGCTTCAAAATCTCCAGGACTTGCAAAGGCAAAACCCGCTTCAATTACATCTACACCCAGACGAGCTAATTGTTTAGCAATAACTAGCTTTTCCTCAATATTCAGAGTAGCTCCCGGACACTGTTCCCCATCGCGCAGTGTCGTATCAAAGATGATAATTCTGTCTGCTTGATTGCTCATAGGTTTTCGGTGATTTAGTTTGGTTTAGTGGTGGGCTTAAAAAAAATACCTTGAACTTTATTTTTTAACTTTTGCTTTGTAAATAACTATTAATTTTACTAAGCTTCGGTTTTTTCTATTTGGTCTCTGATATCGTTCAAGTCTATATATCTATCCGTAGCATTACGTAACTCCCGCGCTATCATTCCTTCCGTTGATACGACGGTAATATGCGTATTCTTAGAACGTAATAGCTCAATTGCTCGTTCAAAATCTCCATCACCACTAAATAAAACAACTCGGTCATATTGATCCACTGTGTTGAACATATCAACGACAATTTCAATATCTAAATTAGCTTTTTGGGAATAACGACCAGAGACATCATCATAGTATTCTTTAAGAATTTTAGTACGTACCGTATATCCCAAACTAATGAGAGCATCTCGAAAACCCCGTTGATCTTGGGGATCTTTCAAGCCAGTGTACCAAAAAGCATTAATTAATGTTGTGTCTGACTGCTCGTTCTTAAAATATTCTAATACTCGTCGTGGGTCAAAAAACCAGCCATTTTTTTGTTGAGCATAGAACATATTGTTTCCGTCTACAAAAATAGACAGACGATTCATTGGCAAAACCATAGAAATTTACACCTAAATAATAGATAAGAATGTAAGATTGAACAATAGATTATAGCAATTCTTCATTGGTAAGGATGCTAATATCCATAAGGTAGTTTTCATGTATAGGGTTTATCTTAACCTCTGTTAAAGCATAAAATTAACTAGCCTATTAAATTTGATCCCCGAATTATCTATCTTTCACTCCTCCTTATCTAACTCTAAATTCTCTATGCTCAAAATTCACCCAAATTCACCAAGGGAATTAATGGATTTAAAGCACTAAGATGTTGATCTAGGGATAGGCAATAATATCTGAAAAATGTTAAGTAGTTTATGATCATCATTATTATTGATCACATATAGCTGGTGACAGTAAGTGACAGGTTAAAGTTTAAAAATTTCCTGATTGTTTATGTAACATGAGCTTATATCCTAACCACTTTGTCCGTAGCCATAATTGTATAAAACAAAACAATACTTGGATATTTCCAAAATTATATTAAGAGCCTATATAGCAAGTGAGGGAAAGTGACGGACAAAGGATTTGACAGTGTGTTTGTCTTTTCATTTGCTCATCTACTCAGATCCACTCCACCTTGTCTGTTGCCATAAGTTAAGTTTACTCCCAAATAGGTATTAACTGAAGTTTTGTCTAAAATCTCATCTTTCCATTCAGGAAATTCGAGACCATCAGTCTGGGGAGATGGTTTCTACTTAACCCTAAAAGCCGATGTTTGGCAAGGGTTAATTAACAGTAAGCCAAAAGCTAACAATTACTAACAATTGCTGACTTATGCTGCCAGTTAAAGTCATCGGTTCTTGTTATGTGTGCTTCTTTGGCTGTAAAATACAATTATGCTACTAGGATTCAAGACCCAACTCAAGGTAAGCAAGCAGCAACGACTACTACTAGCGC
>RDXV01000222.1 GCA_004292695.1 Nostocales cyanobacterium
GACTTGAAACGGACATGGAGGGATGGTAAGACCACTTGTGGCACAACCCAGCGAAGTGTCAAGGAATCCTCGCTCTTTTAGAACGAGGAGGTATGTCAATAAAGTTAGTGAAAAAAAATCAAATCAATAATCAATGAGTAACCGTTAGAATAATTCTGAAGGAAATCGGAATATCTGACGGTTTTCTGGTTGGCTTCTAGCCTCAATGAAAAAATTATATTTTATAGTGATTCCTTATTTTGCAACCCGTAGACTTTACCACCCTCACCGCAACTTGCAGCGAACTCCGCGCTAACTGGCTACCTGCACGCACAGAACAGGTATATCAACGCGATCGCCATACCATAGCCATAGCACTCCGCACCATGAAAAAGCGTGACTGGCTAGATATATCATGGCATCCCCAAGCTACGAGAATTTGTATTGCTGATCCACCACCACGCACACCAGACACTTTCACCTTTAGTCAACAACTCATTCATCAGTTGGGTGGTTTAGCTTTAATAGCTATAGATTTTATCGCTCCTTGGGAACGAGTGGTAGACTTTAAATTTGCCCGTCGTCCAGGAGAAGCAGCACTTTATCACCTGTATGTGGAAGTTATGGGTAAATATAGTAATGCTATCCTCACCGACGCTAATAACGAAATTATCACCGCCGCCCATCAAGTCAGTCAACAACAGTCTAGTGTACGTCCGATCCAAACCGGTCAACCTTACGAAACACCACCCAAACTCACGGGAACTATCCCCAATTTAAACGAATCTCAAACACGCTGGCAAGAACGGGTGAGTTTAGTTCCTGGAACTATTAAAAAGCAAATATTGAAAAGTTATAGCGGTTTAAGTGCAGCTTTGTTAGATTCTATGTTATTCGCGGCCAATATATCACCAGAAACCTATACTGATATTTTAACTGCGGATGACTGGGATAGACTGTTTACTAAATGGCAAGAATGGTTACAAAATTTAGAACTTGGTAAATTTCAACCTGCGGTAACTGCCAAGGGTTATACTGTTTTAGGTTGGGGCGGAATAACACCAGCTAAGAATATCCAAGAATTACTACATCAATATTATAGTGATCAATTAAATCAACAAACATTTTCTCAACTGCGTCATCAGTTAACCCAGAAGTTAAGTAATATTTTGGGTAAGTTAAATGTTAAAGCCCAAACTTTTAAAGATCGGTTGCAACAGTCAGATCAAGCAGATGAATATAAACAACAAGCGGATCTGTTAATGGCACATCTGCACCACTGGCAACCAGGGATGACTGAAATTATTTTAGATGATTTTGAGACAGGTAAACCAGTGGCGATCGCCCTGCAACCAGACAAAAACGCCGTCCAAAACGCCCAAAAGCTATACAAACAACATCAAAAACTTAAACGCGCCCGTGCAGCAGTCGAACCATTATTATCAGAAGTACAAGCAGAAATAGACTATTTAGAACAAGTAGAAGCCGCCATTTCCCAAATAGAGAGTTACCAAACTACAGAAGACTTACAAGCATTAGAAGAAATACGCGATGAACTCATAGAACAAAAATATTTAGAAGAATTAGAATATCGTCGTCGTAGCAACACCGAAACCGCAAACATCAACTTTCACCGATATCAAACTCCTAGCGGTTTTGAAGTCTTGATCGGTCGCAACAACAACCAAAATGATTATCTCACATTTCGGGTAGCCGGAGATTATGATTTATGGTTTCACGCCCAAGAAATACCCGGAAGTCATGTATTATTGAGACTAGAACCCGGCGCTGTTGCCGAAGAAGCAGACTTAGAATATACAGCCAACCTAGCAGCATACTTTAGTCGTGGCCGTGAAAGTGAACAAGTACCAGTAGTTTACACCCAACCCAACCGAGTCTATAAACCCAAAGGTGCAAAACCCGGACTTGTGGTTTATAAACAAGAAACCATAATTTGGGGAAAACCACAAGTAATAGGGAATAGGGAATAGGGAATAGGGAATAGGGAATTCTTTTTTTATCCTCCTGAACTCCTGACTCAAGAGGGCAACCACAGGGGGTTGCCCCTACGACTGACTCCTGTCATAAATTCCTGACTTTTAGAACTTGACTGATCTTCCTCATCTGCCTGTAAATATAAAGACTTCCTTAACTTGGGACATATATTTTTTGAGAATTTTATAGAAAAATCTGTACCGCCTGTTACAATCTTGTTAAGAAAAGTTGCCCGTTGCATTTTGGGAACGCGCAATTTTGGTTTTGACTCTACTGAGAAGACAACACGAACAACGTTTTTAATTTTTTTTGACCAGCCCGTGGGAAGGCTGGTTTTTTACTTAACAAGGCGTAGGGGCAAACCCCCCGTGGTTGCCCCGTTTTCCCCGGTCCCCGGTCCCTGTTCCTAAAAACTAAACGTAGTTCTTAACGCCCCAATAACCACATCATCATTATCATTATTATGGTTTGGTGCGGTTAACCAAATAATTCCAGGGGTAATGGTGATATTATCGCTGAGTTTATATTGATAAAATGCCTCAATGTGATAGGAAGTATCTGGATCTTCAGCTACTACGGAGGTGGTAGAGTTAGTCACTCTTGGTTCTACCCCCAAAATAATACCAGCTAAGTTACCTTTTTTACCCAAGTCGGGAAAACCAAGGGTAACTGCATAGTTCCAAATATCTACATCTCCCCTATCTGCACCGGTTAAAACTTTGCTGTTGGTATATCCAGCCCAACCACCTAAGACAAATTTATCACTAATTCCTATGGATGCTTGCACACCATAAGCGTTACTGGAAAAATTCTCATCTAAAGAACCATCTAGACTGTTATCTGTATTCAAAGTTTGAAAAGTTGCATTTTGACTACCTGTAGCTAGTGGTGTGTTGTAAGAATTGATGTAGGTTAAACCTAAAGTAATGCGATCGCTTGGTTTAACTGTTAACTGTGCCAAAGCACCATAAGCACCATCAAACAAACCACTTCCAGAACTCGGATCATTAGCTGAACCTGCTAAATATCCTAAACTGACTCCCACTCTATTACTAAATTGATGAGTTACTCCTAAACCAGCACCCCCTATTTGGTTATAAACAGGGTTGCGTGTACCAAAGGTAGACAAAGCACCAAACGCCCCATCACCATCAAAAATATTCACTGTACTGGTAACGTCGTCTGCTGCACCACCTTCTGCGATCGCTATTACCTGGGTTTTTTCGCCCAATGGGAACTTATACCACAGCGTTCCTATGAAAGCGTTGTTAGTTCCATCACCAGCGAAAAATAAGTTACCTTCCGGTGTTCCCAGGTCAGGACTATTGATATTATTACTTTCTATCCTCGTAAATAGTGTATCTTTACCTGTAAAACTGGTAACAAATTCTACCCTCGCCCTTGCCCCAAAGGTTGTACTACTGTTAGTATCATTATCACCTGCGACAACATCACTCACAACCCCCACAACTTGCCCTTGGAGTTTGGTAGTAGTGGAAAATTGGTTTGCTTCTAATTCCGCAGTTCTCGCTTCTAGAGCATCCACCCGCCCCCGTAAGGTTGCTAATTCTGATGCAAAATCTTCTTGTAATCTTTGTAAAGTGGCTAAGTCTTGTTTAGATACCATATCAGCGGTAGCTGTGGCAATTAATTCATTAACTCTATCTAAACAAGCATTTAAACCCGCCGCAAATTCATATCTGGTTAATGCGCGATTTCCGCGATATGTACCGTTAGGATATCCTGCAATACATCCATAACGTTCTACTAAAGACTGCAACGCTTGAAACGCCCAGTCTGTTGGTTGAACATCGGAAAATTGGGAGACAGATGTAACTTGTGATATTAACTCTTGTTGGGAATAATTCGTATTTATTTTGTGTGTCTGTATTTTATCATTTACTTCCTCTGCCCATACAGAAGCATTTGTGCATAATATTATGCTGCACACTGCTGGACTAGCGATGTAATGCCATTGTTTATTCATTTTCCACACACCCATTTACATTTTTAACGGTGATACAAAATTATTAACACTTAAAAAAAGAAATACTAGAGTAGTTTTCTTAGGAAAAATGTCATCTACGCTACCTAAATTAAATCAAATTGTAGATATTGCATAGTTTTGTTACTATTATTCATGATAATGATAATAATTCTTACAATACAGTATAATATCTGTGTTTGCCATCAAAATATTTAGCCACAATTAGCTACAAGCAGTCATAGCAGCATGAAATCCTGATGATGAGTTTCATTAACTACTAATGTCTCAGAGGCTTGTTTGTGGGAATGTATATCAATAAACAGAGAATTTCAAATTATGTACAAGCTAAACAGATTAAAAAGCCGTAAAAATCTATTAAATAGCTGGAAACAGCAAATTATTGTCATTACTTCCTTATTTGTATTATCAATTGCCTCTGGATGTACTCAAACACAGGAACAAACTCAGACACAGGAAAAAACTGAGTCAAACAGCATACAGTCGTCATCAGTCAGCAATTCGGAAAAAACCCAAATTTTGACGACTTTTTTACCCATGTACTTATTTACAAAAGCCGTAGCTGGTGATGTAGCAAATGTAGAGATGTTAGTACCACTAGGTACGGATGTACATGATTATCAAGCTACACCGGATAACGTCAAGGCGATCGCCACAGCCAGAATTTTAGTCAAAAACGGCTTAGGAATGGAAGAATTTCTCAAAGACACCGTAAAAAATGCCGAAAATACTAAATTAATAGAAATTGATGCTAGTAAAGGTATTAAAGTAATAGATGAAATATCACCAGTAGAGGAAGTCAAAGATCACGATCACGATCATGATCACAAACATGAACACGCAGAGGGAAACCCTCATGTTTGGTTAGATCCAGTTCTTGCGAAACAACAAGTTATCAATATTAGAGATGGTTTAATTAATGCTGATCCAGCCAATAAAGAAGTTTATCAAACTAATGCTGCCGCTTATATTCAAGAATTAGACAAATTAAATAATGAATTTCAGCAGACTTTAAGCAAAACACCCAACTGTACTTTTATCACCTTTCATGATGCCTTTCCTTATATAGCGCAACGTTACAACCTTAAACAAGTTGCAGTTGTACAAATTCCCGAAGATCAACTTTCACCAGCAGATATACAAAAAGCGATCAGTGCTGTGAAAAAATACAATGTGAAAGCTTTATTTAGTGAACCAGGAATAGACAACAAATTATTGAGTAGTCTTTCTCAAGATTTGAAATTAACTATGTACCCTCTAAAATCTTTAGAAAATGGTGAAACCAACCCACAATACTATTTTCAAGCAATGAGAGAAAATTTGCAAAATTTAGAAAAGGGATGTAAATAATTCGTAATTCGTAATTAATAATTTATCTCCTCCCATTTTAGTTGAATAACTGAGCATCTAAAATCTAAAATCTAAAATCCACAATCGAATGACTGACGATCCACAAAATACAAATTTACCAATATTAAAAGTAGAAGGTTTAACCGTTTATCAAGGAAACTTTCTAGCTTTACGTGATGTTTCCTTTGAATTATTTCCCAGCACAGATACAGCCATAGTTGGACCAAATGGTGCAGGAAAAAGTACATTAGTTAAAGCCATTTTAGATTTAATTCCTCGTAATTCTGGCAATATTGAAATTTTTGGTCGTCCTCTTTATCGTATAGGAAGTTTACGTAACCAAATAGGTTATATGCCACAAAATTTTATTTTTGATCGCAGTTTCCCCATCTCTGTTAAAGAATTAGTTGGACTAGGAATAGGCGACAAACAAATACAAAATAGAAATACATCTCACAATATATCTCAAAATACATCTCACAATAAATATTCATTTATATCTAATTTTTGGCAACATCAACAAGAAAAATCAGCCGCAGTCAAAGCAGCTTTACAACGTACAGACGCTTATCATTTGCGAAATCAAGCTATAGGTACTCTCAGCGGTGGACAACTCAAACGGGTTTTGTTAGCTTACTGTTTAGTAATTCCTCGAAAACTGTTAGTATTAGATGAGGCTTTTGCAGGGGTAGATATTCAAGGTGCTGCTGATTTTTATGCTTTATTGAATGAGTTAAAAAAAGAAGAAAAATGGACAGTATTACAAGTTTCCCATGATATTGATATGGTAAACCGTCATTGCGATCGCGTCATCTGTCTTAATCAAACTCTCGTATGTTCTGGAAATCCAGAAATTGCCCTTTCACCCCAAAATCTCCTAGCAACATACGGACCAGGTTTTAGTCGTTATCAACATCATCATTAATAGGGAATAGGGAATAGGGAATAGGGAATAGGGAATAGGGAGGAATGGGAGAGGAGGGAGAAAGATAAATAATCCAATTCTCTTCATTCTAAATTCTAAATTCTAAATTCTAAATTCT
>RDXV01000254.1 GCA_004292695.1 Nostocales cyanobacterium
TAGTTGATAGTTGATAGTTGATAGTTGATAGTTGATAGTTGATAGTTGATAAGTAATCAATTCACCCCACCTCCCCATCACCCCATCACCACCTCCCCTGTTCCAGCTTATGATGTTTAGGTTGAGATCGTAGCAGTAATTTTTAGGTAATTCTGCATGGAACTGGATTTTTTTGTTTTGTCCTTTGGGTTTCAATTTGCCTCTCCCGGTCCGATCATTGTAGAAATTGGACCCCTGGTGATTCGTTGGTATGGTTTATTAATTGCCACAGCCGTATTAATTGGAGTGACAATTTCTCAATATTTAGCCCAACGTCGTCAGATAAACCCTGAATTAATCAGTGATTTATCTATTTGGCTGGTAATTGGTGCAATTCCCGCAGCCCGGATATATTACGTATTATTTCAGTGGCCGGAATATTCCCGACATCCAGAGCGAATTATCGCTATTTGGCAAGGTGGTATTGCCATTCATGGAGCAATTATTGGCGGTGCGATCGCCGCTTTAATCTTTGCTAAATTGAAAAAGATATCATTTTGGCAATTGGCAGATTTAGTCGCCCCTTCCTTGATTTTAGGGCAAGCTATTGGGCGTTGGGGTAATTTTTTTAATTCTGAAGCCTTTGGTAGACCTACAAATTTACCTTGGAAGTTATTTATTCCTGAAGAACGTCGTCCTTTGGATCTAATTAATTTTGAATACTTTCATCCTACTTTCTTGTATGAATCTTTGTGGAATTTAATGGTATTTACCTTGTTATTGACTCTATTTTTCCGGTCTTTATCTGGTAAACCCCGTCTGAAAGTGGGAACATTATTTTTAGTTTACTGGGTAGCTTATAGCTTAGGGCGCTTGTGGATTGAAGGTTTACGCACAGATAGTTTGATGTTGGGACCCCTGAGAATTGCCCAAATTGTCAGTTTAGCAGGTATTACTTTAGGATTACTTGGTTTAGCTTGGCTTTATTTACTCAAACGCCCTCTACCTGATGTTGTTGCTTCCTCTAAAAGTGATAGGGAGATGGGGTGATGGGGTGATGGGG
>RDXV01000223.1 GCA_004292695.1 Nostocales cyanobacterium
CACTATTTGTAGTTGTTTATTCAATATATAAACTTGAGTGTTGGCAATGGGGCGGCCGATAGGAGGTAATAATGGCCAGGTTTCTACTTCCCCTGTTAATGTATAGGTTGTGACTACGTGAGTTTCCGATGGTCCGTAGTGGTTGTGTAATGTGCAGTTATTAGTAAGTTTACTTAACCATTGGGCAATGCTAGGAGTAATTTGTAACTGTTCCCCTGCGGTGATGATTTCTTGTAGATGACTGGTGAAGAATTCCCGACTAACTGCTACTTCTGCTATTTGCTGTAACCCAACAAAGGGGATAAATAATCTCTGTATTCTGTTTTCTTCAATGAAACCTAGTAATGCTACTGCATCTGGGCGCATTTCTTCGGTAATTAATACCAATGTACCGCCAGAATGCCAAGCGGTGAACATCTCATGGAAAGACGCATCAAAACTTAATGGGGAGAATTGTAAGGTACGTTTTTCACTGGTAACTTTTAATTCGTCAACGTGCCAGAATATCAAGTTAGCTAATGCTTTGTGACTCATGGCCACACCCTTGGGTTTACCCGTAGAACCAGATGTATAAATTACATACCCTAAGTTTTCTGATTTTACTTGGGGGTTGGTGTTTTCTTCGCTGTATTGGGAAATTACTGATAAATCCGTATCTACACAGATGGTATGACCTTGATATTGATTAAATTGTGTTTTTAGTGATGTTTGGGTGATTAAAACGGGTATGTTTGCATCCTCTACCATGAACTGTAAACGTTCTATGGGATATTCGGGATCTAAGGGTAAATACGCACCACCAGCTTTTAATATTGCCAAAATACCGACTATCATTTCTAGGGAACGTTGTACACATATTCCCACTACGACATCTGCTTTCACTCCCAAGGAAATAAGATGATTTGCTAGTTGGTTAGCGCGGTTATTTAATTGTTGATAGGTGAGTTTTTGATCTGCAAATTCGACTGCTATAATATCAGGTGTTTTTGTTACTTGTTCTTCAAATATTTGATGTAAACATTGCCCATGAGAATATGCTTTTTCTGTATTATTCCAATCTCCTAAAAGTTGTTTTTGCTCTTGTTCAGAAATTAGGGAAGTGAGGTGATAACTACTTTCTGGAGTTTGTGCCATTGCCGTTAAAACGACATGATAGTAATTACTAATTTGCTCAACTTGTGCAGGGGATAATTCACGGGGATTATATTCTAAATTAACAGCAATATCAGATGAACCAGGCTCAATACTAAATTGTGCTAAAAATGTGATGTTTGTTTGATCAAAAAACTTACCACCCAATATTTCTAAATTATCCAAACCAATTACCTGTTCATAAACATGAAAATTGGTAAAGTTAAATGCAGTTTCAAATAAAGATTGATTACCTAAATTATTCTGAATTTGTGAGAGCGGATAGCGACGGTGGGGTAATATTTCCTGTTCCTGTGCAAATACCTGTTTTACTAAGTCTATCCAACTTCCTCCAGATAGCTGTAAACGTAAAGGTAATGTATTCAAAAATAAACCTAAAATTCTTTCCCCATCATTTTGTTCTGGGCGGCCATTTGTAACTACACCAGTAACAACATCTGCTTCACCGCTGAGGAAATTTAAAACTCGTAAATGGGCAGCTAATAAAACATTTTTTAAAGGAACTGCTGCGGTGTGGGCAAGTTGTTTTAAACCTGCGGAAATTTGAGCATTTAATCTTACTTGTTGAATCCCTATTTCTGGGTAAATTTCAATTTCATCACTCCCAGAAGTCAAGCGGGGCAATTTTGTAAAGTTGCAATCTGCTAATTTTTGTTGCCAATATTGCTGTGTCGCTAAAGATGATATTGCTTGTTGTTCTAAAGCAATAAAATCTCGGTATTTAACGCTAAATTCTGGTGAGACATCCTCTACTTTTTCACCCAATAAAGATAGATAACGTTTAAATAATTCCGTTGTTAAAGATGCCACACTCCAACCATCGAGAATAGCATGATGGAAACTCACAGTGATATTAAATGTTTCTGCTGTCCGCCGATGCACAAAGAATCTTAATAAAGGTGCTTGACTCCAATCAAAATGTTGTTTCTTCTCAATTTCAAACCAACTATCTAAGGCTGCTTCCTGTTGAGTGTCAGATAAGTGACTCCAATCTTCTACCGCCAATTTTATGGTTACTTTTCTATGTACAAATTGTAAAGGTACACTAAAATTACTCAAATCAAAGGAAGTCCGTAAAACTGGATGATTATTAATTAAATCATTGATAGCTTGTTCTAAAATGGGAACATTTAAAGTTGTGCGGAGATGATAGCTAAAAATATCATGATATACTGCACTTTCTTGGTTATATTCACTATGATAAATCATCCCCAATTGCAGCATTGCCAAGGGGTAAGCATCTTCTAACCCATCAGGTAAAAGTTGTTGATCAGCAGCAGCAACTAAACTAAATGGTTGAGTTAATTGTAATTTACTAATTTCCTGATTTTCTGCTTTTAACCCTTGTACTAATTCGGCAATGGTTTGATATTGAAATAGCTGTTTAACAGTTAAATTCAAACCCTGTTCTCTCGCTTGAGAGAGGACTTGAATACTACGAATTGAGTCCCCACCTAAAGCAAAGAAATTATCATGAATTCCCACTTGGGCTACATCTAAAACCCGACTCCAAATAGCTGCTAATATTTGTTCTTCTGATGTCCGGGGAGCAACAAAAATATTCTCTAATTCTGGTCTAGCGCTGTCTGGTGCGGGTAAAGCGCGTCTGTCTATTTTACCGTTTGATGTTAAAGGTAATGATTGCAAAGATACAAACACACTGGGAATCATGTAACTTGGCAGTTGTTCACCCAGAAATTGCCGTAATTCCGCTGAAGTGGGAGTTATGCCTGTATTGCTGACTACATAAGCCACTAAACGTTTGTTACCTGGTTCATCTTCCCTCACCACTACCACAGTTTCCCAAATATCAGGATGTGCAGCTAGTGTTGCTTCTATCTCTCCTAATTCTATACGGAAACCACGTATCTTAACTTGGTTATCTATGCGTCCTAAATATTCTAATTCGCCGTTCGCTAAATACCGGGCTAAGTCCCCAGTTCTATATAATTTTGTTCCCTCTCTAAAGGGATTAGGTATAAATCTTTGCTCTGTTAAATCTGGACGGTTGAGATAACCACGGGCTACCCCGTCTCCACCTACGTACATTTCCCCTGTAATTCCTACGGGTACAGGTTGTAAATTTTCATCTAGTACATATACTTGTAAATCAGGAATCGGACAACCGATGACGCTGGCCGCGCTGTTTAAGTCGGCTTTACTCAAAGGACGATAGGTAACGTGTACGGTGGTTTCCGTGATTCCGTACATATTCACTAACTGGGGTAGTTGATCACCGTGTCGTTCAAACCAAGGTTGTAAACTTTGAATTTCTAAGGCTTCTCCCCCAAAAATTACGTAGCGCAAATGTATTGTTTTTGCTGTTGTTGCTGCTTCAGCTTGGATTAACTGCCGGAAAGCGGAAGGGGTTTGATTGAGAACTGTAACCCGTTCTTGTGATAATAATTCATAAAATGATTCTGGCGATCGCGTCACCATGTAAGGTACTATCACTAACTTACCACCGTATAACAATGCACCCCAAATTTCCCACACGGAGAAGTCAAACGCATAGGAATGGAACATTGTCCAGACATCATCTTGATTAAATTTATACCAAGCATCTGTGGCAGCAAATAACCGCACCACGTGACTATGATTAATTAAAGTCCCCTTGGGTTTACCTGTCGAACCAGAGGTATAGATAACGTAAGCTAAATTTGCGGAAGTATTATTAATAACTGGGTTTTCCTGACTAGCAGTAGCGATATTTTCCCAATCTCGATCTAAACAAATTACCTGGGCGCTGTGTGGCGGTAAACTTTCTAAGCATTTTTCCTGAGTTAATAAAATTGATACCTGGGAATCACTTAACATATATTCCAGGCGATCGCGTGGATAATCTGGATCTAATGGCACATAAGCACCACCAGCTTTTAATATCCCCAAAATACCAACCAACATTTCCACAGAACGCTCTACAGATATTCCCACTAAAACATCTGCACCCACACCCAAAGAACGCAAATAATGGGCGACTTGGTTAGCTTTATTATTTAACTCCCGATAGGTTAATTGTTCACTTGCAAACACCACCGCCACAGCATCAGGAGTCTTTTCTACCTGTTCTGCAAACAACTGATGAAGGCATTTTTTCGCAGCATATTCTTGTATATTATTCTGACTATTTAATAATATTTGTTTCTCAGTTTCCGTTAATATTGGTAACTCATTAATTCTCGTTTGGGGAGCTTCCACAATTGCCGTTAACAACGTGATAAAATGCCCCATCATCCTCTCAATGGTACTCCGATCAAATAGGTCAGTGCTATATTCCCACACACCTACTAATTCTGAACCTGTATTCTCCATCAACAGCGATAAATCAAATTTAGAAGTCGGACTATCTATCACCTCTGGATTAACATTTAAACCAGTCCATTGAGTAGATGACATCGGGGCATTTTGCAACCCAAACACCACTTGAAAAATAGGTGTATAACTAAGATTTCTTTCCGGTTGCAAAGTTTCCACCAACATCTCAAACGGCAAATTCTGATGGCTATAGGCCGCCATTGCCATTTCTCGAATTTGGGGCAATAATTCCTGAAATTGGGGATTACCAGCCAAATTTCCCCGCATCACCAAAGTATTAATAAAAAATCCAATTAAACCTTCAATTTCATGACGATCCCGGTTAGCAATAGGTGAACCAACTAAAATATCTGTTTGTCCCGTATAGCGATAAAGCAAAGTTTGAAAAGCCGTCAACAAAGTCATAAACAAAGTTACACCTTGCTGCTGACTTAACTTTGTTAACTTCTCCGTTAATTTCGCTGAAATTGTAAATTCTACATTTCCACCTGCAAAAGTTTGTACCGCTGGTCGGGGTCTATCTGTAGGTAAAGATAACAAAGCAGGGGCATTTTCTAACTGTTTTTGCCAGTAACTTAACTCTCTGCTTAAAACATCACCTTGTAACCAGTTTCTCTGCCAAATTGCAAAATCAGCATATTGAATAGGTAAAGGTGTTAAAGGCGATATTTCCCCAACCACAAAAGCACTATAAAGTGCCGCTAGTTCCTCAGCCAACAAACCAATAGACCAACCATCAGAAACAATATGGTGCATACACACCAACAATAAATGTTCAGTTTCCGACAACACAATTAAAGTAGCTCTAATTAACGCCTCACTTGCTAAATTAAATGGTTGAATTGCCTGTTGATATACTAAATTTTGCGTCGCTGTTTCTGCTTCTAAATTAGATAAATTCCGTAAATCAACTACTGTAATTTTCCAGTTTAATTCTGAATGAATAACTTGTTTAGCTTGACCCTGATCAGCAACAAAATTAGTTCTTAAAACCTCATGACGATTAATAATTTCTAGGAAACTTTTTTCTAACGCAGCCAATACAAGATTACCTTGTAAACGTAACCCCATCGGCATATTATATAACGGACTATTTGGTTGTAATTGATCAATAAACCATAACCTTTGTTGGGCAAAAGAAAGAGGTAGATTTTGATTATCTTCCCTAACTAAAATCGGTGGTGCGACAACATCTAAACCGTCCTGTTTTAACCCTTGAATATTTGCAGCTAACTGGGCAATTGTCGGATGAGAAAAAATACTTCTCAAAGAAAGTTCTACCTGAAAACTACTCCGCACACGGGAAATAATTTGGGTTGCTAATAAAGAATGTCCACCAATTTCAAAGAAATGATCATAAATTCCCACCCGTTCTATTTTCAGAACTTGCTGCCAAATTACCGCTAAAATTTCCTCAATGGGGTTACGTGGTGCAACATATTCACCCGATAATTCCTTACTAACATCTGGTGTTGGGAGAGCGCGACGATCCACTTTACCACTAGGTGTTAATGGTAGTGAATCTAACATCATTATCACCCCAGGAATCATATAATCTGGTAATTCTCCTTGCAGAAATGCCCGTAAGTCACCAGCAGTAATTGATACTTTTTCTTTGAGAACAACATAACCAACTAAACGCTTATCCCCCGGTATATCCTCACGGGCAATTACACAAGCTGCTTTGACACCTTCAAATTTACTGAGTAAAGATTCAATTTCCCCTAACTCAATTCTAAAACCACGTATTTTTACTTGATTATCTATCCGCCCAATGTATTCAATATTTCCATCTGCTAAATATCTGACTAAATCCCCTGTTCTGTATAATTTTGTCTCTCCATTATCCAGAGGGTTAGGTATAAACTTCTCATTGGTGCGTTCTACATCATGAA
>RDXV01000224.1 GCA_004292695.1 Nostocales cyanobacterium
TTTGGATTTCTTAGTCCCAAAATGCACAGTTTTTCAGGTCTAACCTTCAAATATCTTGCACTTTATTTCCTCGTGTTCAGCCTCAAACCTTTGATTTATAAGGGTTTTGGTTTTATATGCCTGACGGCACGCTACACGAACAGCAAGCGCTAAATAAACATCAAGATACCGGATTTCTTGAAGAAGTACGGTATCTATTTTATTCTGGTTAAAAACCTAAAGCATGAAATTGAGGAATGATTTACTATTACATGATTTCATCAGGATTAATACCCAATTGACGCAATTTTGCCGCTAATTTTTCAGCTTTGGTTTTTGCTGCATTTGCTTCTTCTGAAGGTTCGGGAATTAATTCCCCATCTAATGTAAACCACCTCAACCAAAGTTTAGGAATACCACGAAATGTTCCTTCCCATAATCCTAAACTTAAACCTATTTCTGGCATGGGTAAACGTCCATCAATCAAATTTACAGATTCATAATGGCCACCTACTAATTGAAATGCGCGGACTTCGTTGGTATAACGACTAAAAACAATATAATAAGGAATCCTTAATATGCGTTCGTAAACTTCCCATTTTGTAGGGGGTTTATCTACTTGACTTGCTTTAGTTCCTAAATCTTCTTCTTCTGTTCCCGGTGATAATAATTCAACTACCACAAAAGGGTTAGCTGGTTCTTGCCAAGTGACATAACTTAAACGCAAATCTTGATTATTATATAGTTTAGAAACTCCAACTACACCAAACCAATCAGGTTTTTTATACCATAAAGGATGTTGGAGATCATAATAAAGATTGAGATCCGCAGCACTATAAACTAATTCTGGATTCCAGTTTATGGGTTGAAAAGTTAAATATAAAAGTAATGGTTGTAAAAAATGAAAATCATCTGGCAAACCTTTTTCCTCCTGGTTTTCGCTTGGTAAATCATACATTGTGGGTAAGGTTTCCCTGGGGGGAAGGGGTGGTTCTGTTTGTGGAGGTAAAGGTGGTGAGTATGTCATTTTATGTTGGATTTTGGATTTTGAATTTTGGAAAGTTGTAGTTTGAAAAAATAAATCATGTTTTTCAACAATGCTTTTTAATTTTTAATTTTTACCTTTTAATTTTTACCTTTTAATTTGTTCATAATTGTTCTTTCAACCATTTTCTAAAAATACGTGTTGTTGCTATTTCTCCGATATTGTAAGTTTCAGCTAAAAATTTAGGAATCTCTTTGATAGCTATAGGTGTAAAAGTGGGACTGTTTTCAACTTCTAAGTATTCTCCATTAGTGAGAATATAGATTCTTAATTTACTACCATTATAACGCCAAAATTCAGAAACACCCAAAGCTGCGTAAAGTTTTAATTTATCAATTTGCGGGCGGGAATATTCAACTTCTAAAACTAAATCCGGTGGAGGATCAATAGTTAAATCTATTTTTTCTTTACTTCTGACTAAATATTCATTTTGAATGTAATAACTACTATCTGGTTCTGCACCACGTTGGATATCATCTCTAGTTAATGTCAAAGAACCAGCGCGTTTAATTTCTAGTCCTAATTCTTCACATAAAACTATTATAAAACCTTCTATATTCCGGTTAGAATTTTCATGGGGCATTTGGGGAGTCATAATTTCTATATTTCCATGATCATAAGCAAATTTTGTGTTACGGTTACATCCCATTTCTGCCAGCATAGTTTTAAATGTTTGCCAGCTAATGTTTTCTATTAAAGTTCTCGTTTCGGCTGGTGTTGTAGTGGCTATCATAGTGGATTTATTTGACTACTGATGAATAGTTGTTTTTATTATATCAATCTTTAATGAATTTTAGATGATGTTAATGCAGAAACTAGGTTTATTCACGTAATGTTAGGATGATAGTCTTTATTTACTAAACTCTACTTACATCAAATCTAGATTGTCAGTTCTATTACAAAACTCTTTTAAGGAGTAGGATAGGGTGGACTTGATGCAATTAAAAAACCTCAATTTGGTGTCACCCTGTGTCTAATATAGAACTGTACCAATATCTTCCTAAACTTCCTGATAACGCACTGCAAGAATTTACAGAATGGTGTGTTTTAGAACAAGCAAAAGCCGCAGGTTTAGAATTTACTCCTGATCAAACTAAGTTGAAAAACCTAGAATCAGCAGATTATTTAAAACAACTAATTGATCAGTTTATGAAGGTAAAACCTGATCCTATTCGTGCTGGTTTAGTTGCTGTTATTGCTGGACAACAATCTGATAAACATAATTTGTCTGGTTTACCTGCTATTGTTGATTTTGTGGCGTTGTATGTTAAATATTTAATTCCTAAAGATGGTACTGATCCTGCGGAAGCTGAGTCAATTTTAAATAAAGCAGCACAACATCAGTATGAACAACTTGCAGAAATTGCGAAAAAACACGGTGTAAGTTTATAGTTAGGAATCAGAAGTCAGAAGTCAGAAGTCAGAAGTCAGAATAATGTAAATAATGTAAATATGTTATTTCTGACCACTGACTACTGATAGCTACTTTAATAAAAAATTATCTCTTAATTATCTCTTATTAAGTAACATTTTTACGCCATTTTTAGGACGTAATGTAAAAGCTGGCCAAGGAACAATTTCTTGATTTGGTATTAAATTTAAACGGTAATTTTGGGCAATGGTAGCTAAAATTAATACTGCTTCCATTTTAGCAAAAGATTGACCAAGACAAATTCTTGGACCTCCACCAAAGGGAAAATAAGCAAAGGTTGGTATTTTCTTAATTAAATCATTTTCCCAACGATCAGGGTTGAATGTTTCTGGTTGATCAAAATAGCGTGGATCACGGTGCATTACCCACTGACTGATAACTATTCCATCTGCTTTACGTAGGGGATAACCAGCAATTTCACAATCATTTGTAGCTTGGCGACTCATTGCCCACACTGGGGGGTATAATCGCATTACTTCCATGATGATTCTTTCTGTGTAAATTAATTTGGGTAAGTCTGCAAAGGTGGGTGTTTTTCCTGCTAATACTGTCCGTAATTCTGTGTGTAATTTCTGTTCAATTTCGGGATGTTGGGATAATAAATACCATGTCCAAGATAATGCTAATGCTGTGGTTTCATGACCTGCTATTAATAAGGTAATTAATTCATCTCGGATTTGTTTATCAGTCATCCTTGTACCATCTTCATCCTGAATATGTAACAGCATGGATAGCAAATCTCCACTATCTTCTGCGCTTTCTCGTCTTTGTTGAATGATGCGATAAATTAAATGATCAAATTGTTTTACTGCTTTTTGATAACGCAGGTTATGAGGTAGGGGAATCCAATCAGGAAGAAAATATAATAATAGGTTAGTGTTGCGGGTTTCAAAATATTCTATGCTGACTTGCATAGCGTTTTCTACTTGTTGAACTTCTGTGATTAATTCAGCACCAAATAATGTTTTCGCAACGACTTCTAAAGTCAGGTGCATCATGTCTTCATGAATATCCCGACTTTCTCCTTCATGCCAATTTTTTAACATTCTGTTGGTGTAGTTTACTATGACTTCACCATAGGAAATGATCCTTTCCCGATGAAAAGCTGGCTGCATTAATCTGCGTTGACGTTGCCAAAATTCTCCTTCACTTACTAATAGTCCATTTCCCCAAATTCTTTGTAATATTTGAAAGGTTTGATGTTTTTTAAATTGGTTATTTTTCTTAACGAGTACCTCTTCAATATAATCTGGGTGATTAAGTTGATATACGGAAAATATTGATCCTTTCCAAAGTACGATATCACCATAATCTTTAGCACTACGAGTCATAAAACCTAAAGGATCTGCTGCGTAGTCTGGGAGTATTCCTAGTATGGGGTGAGATTTGGGTCCTGGGGGATAATTTGCTGTTTTGTTATTTGCAGATAATGTCACCATAAATTCCTTCTCCTGTTGTGGTGAGAACTTGCGTCAATCTTGCGTAAATTATTTATGTATCGTCAGTTTTCGTCTTTTCCTGAGTGCTTTTACTTGTTTCCTATTCTTCGTTCCCTATTAACCAGCTAGGTTAGTTCTAATTTCGGAAGAGTATCTTTAATTAAATATTTTCTTTATCTTTTTTTAAGTAATTTCTCTTCTATACCGATATTTCCTTGTAAACCCCCAGTGTGTATTAATAATATCTTTCCAGGGGAAAAATATCCTTTTTTTAATAAGTCCATGACTCCATAAACCATTTTTCCCGTATATACGTAATCTAAGGGTATATGATGTTCCTGTTGGAATGTTCGACAAAAGTTAATTAACTCTTGGTTAACCTTTCCATAACCTCCGAAATGGTAATCATAAATCAATTGCCAATGTGCCGGATTATTAACTGGTACAGGTAAACCTGATTGTATATAATCTTGTGTTAAATTTGTAATCTCTGCTTCTAAAAAATCACTACCTTTTAATACAGGAAACCCGATAATTTTCTGATTTGAATGTAATGATAAAGCAATTCCAGCCAGGGTTGTACCTGTGCCACAGGCGAGACAAATTGTGTCAATATCAAAACATCCTAGATGTTGCATGATTTCTGTACAACCACGCATACCATTAAGGTTACAACCACCTTCGGGAATGATAAATATTTTACCAAATCGTTTTTTAAATTCTATTTGTAATTCTTGGGTATGTTTTTTGCGGTAGGTTGTGCGATCGCAATACACTAATTCCATACCTTTTTTTACTGCAAAACTCAGTGTTGAATTGAGAGGTAAATTCTCTTCTCCCCTAATAACTCCAATAGTACGGAAACCAAAATTATTACCTGCTGCTGCGGTGGCAAAAATATGATTAGAATAAGCACCACCAAAGGTAAGTATATTTGAGTATTTTTTTTCTTGAGCTTCTAAAAAATTGTACTTTAACTTGAACCATTTGTTACCATTAATTTCTGGGTGCATGAGATCAAGTCGTAATATATATAACTCAATTCCCGAATTAAAAGTTATTTGATTATTAATTTTTTGTACAGGTGGGGGTAAAAATATTGACGACATCTAAATCACAAGTTAATCTTTATTAAAAATCGCAAAAAATAATAATTCTGCAACAAAATTATCACAGGATTTATGGCTAAGGTTTTTGGATCTATTACTGAAGAATTGCAAAAATTTATTGCAAAACAACAGATGTTTTTTGTGGGTACTGCTCCTTTAAGTCCTACCGGTCATGTTAACATTTCCCCCAAGGGTTTAGAAAGTTTTAGAATTATTTCCCCTAACCAAGTTGCTTATCTGGATCTAACAGGTAGTGGTAATGAAACTTCTGCTCATTTATTAGAAAATGGCAGAATTACATTTATGTTTTGTGCTTTTCAAGAACCACCTTCTATTTTACGGCTTTACGGCCAGGGAAAAGCGATTTTACCTAATTCTCATGAATGGGATAATTACTACTCTTTGTTTACACCTATTCCGGGCATTAGACAAATAATTGTAGCTTCTATTGATAGAGTGCAAACTTCTTGTGGTTTTGCTGTTCCCTTATATGAATATCAAGCACAAAGAGATACTTTAGTAACTTGGGCTAATAAAAAAGGTGAACTGGGAATTAGAGAATATCATCAACAGAAAAATTTAGTTAGTATTGATGGTTTATTAACTCCCTTATCCCAAGTTCACAATCATAGATAATTCAGTAAATGCTAATATTTTAGAGGCAATTACTGTATCTAAGAACATCAAATTCAAATCCCGAAATCTTGTAAAGCTAGGCGAATTTGTTCCATGCGTCTACGGTTGACACCAAGATCAGATTCTCCTACACGGGATGCCGAGCGAATATGAATTACTGATTCATCTGTGGGTAAATAAAATTCCACATCATCAATGAATTTGAAGATACGACTTTTAGAAAGAGCGTGAATATAATTATCAGTTTGTTCCACTACTTCTGTACGCGGTACAACTGTTAAAACTTTGAGCAATTTTTCTCTGGCGGTATCACGATCAACATCATAACTAATAGGATCAATGCTATGTGTTGTATCTCCATTTTGACTAACAACACAGTTATTTGAAGGGGGACATGGGGCAAGATGATCATTATTAATTCCTAAATTAGCTGCCCAAGTTAAATTAGGAAGTGTGAAACCAATAAATAAGGTTAAGAGTATTGCTAATGTAATACTCTTTATATTTTGGGAAAATTTGGTTAGATATTGCATGATGATTTTCGTGACGACTGTTAATCAAGTTATTGTTTGATATTTGAATTGTTATTTTACAATAAAATGCTAATATAGGACTGGTATTTGATTTTTGAAATTATCTGTGTAGAGAGGGAACAGGGAACAGGGAACAGGGAACAGGGGAAGTGTACGGAGTGCTTTTCAAGA
>RDXV01000225.1 GCA_004292695.1 Nostocales cyanobacterium
TTTATTAAATTTGCATTTTTGGATTGTTATAACCTTTGCATAATAGCAGTTTTGGGGCTTTTTCGGTATTAATTTATCATAACCACTCTGGGAGAGCCACTTAAAATAATCTTATGTATAATAACGACAAGTCAATTATTAAATAAATCTAAACTATACAGCAAGTGCAAATAAACATGATAAATTGCACTTAATTGAGTAATTTCTACGAGATAAGTCAGCTATTAACAGCACTAAAGCAATAGTGCTAGAAATTCTGATGCAAGTAAAAGTTTATCATATTTCACTATCCACTTTAACCGATCATAAATGAAGGAGAACAAAATGTCTGAAGCTAACCTAGAAAATTTTGCATCTACATCCAATCAACAAAATGGTATTAACCAGTTACTAAAACTGATTTCATACTTGGGTGCCTTACATATCCAGGAACGTTATTTTCCATACGATAAATATGAATATAACTACACCTATCTGAATCCTTTAGCCATCACAAATGTACCAGAAAATAAAGTTTTACAAAAAATATTTGGCTTACCTTTTCCTAATCTACCCCAAGGTCAAATGCCTAGTCTTCAGTGGATAGGTAAAGTGGCATTTCGTTTGGTTATTACTGTTATCAACGGTTCTCTAGCAAAAAAATCAGAACCATCAGAATCAGCTGCAATTCTTAGCAAATTACAAAGACTAGAAAATCAAGAAGAATCAAGTGATTTCCTAGTCAAGCTAAAATCGGTATTAGAGGAAATTGATCAAGAAATGCAGGTTGATGACAAACTGCAAAAATCCTATCAAAAGTTTCCTGAACGTACAAAAAGCAACATTTCTGGTTTGATTGAAAACCAATTTCAAGAAATTCGCAACCAGACATCTAAATCTCTCAATCTCAGCAGACAAGAGTTAGATAAAGATTTAGATTCTAGTGAAAAATCTGCAATAGCTAGTCTTGAAGAAATAATTAAATATACTGCTAAATTAGCAGAACTAGCTGAGAATAAAGCTCCGATTGCAAAGTCATTACTACAGTTATCTGCTGATAGTTCTAACCTTGTACCTTACAATAACCAATTCCAAGTTATACCCAAACCGGCAATTTCCAATCAATTCCAACAAGATTTAATTTTTGCTTATCTCCAAGTAGCAGGTTATAACCCAGTTGTACTTGAGCAGATAAATCAACTTGATTCACGTATAGAAATTACCGCAGCACAATATTCTGATATTGCTACAAAATTTGGAGTTTCTGATTCTCTAGATTCAGCAGTGAAAGATGGTCGTCTTTATTTAGCGGACTATTCCATTTTAGAAGGTTTGGTAAATGGTACTTATCCAACACAACAAAAGTATCTTGCTGTTCCTATAGCACTATTTGCAGTACCACCAGTTGGTAGTACATCTCGTTCTTTATTTCCAGTAGCAATTAGTTATAATCAAACTTCAATTAGTAATCAACGTCTGGTATTTACACCCCTAGATGCTGATGATAATGGGGAACCTTGGATGACTGCGAAGAACATTGTTGAAATGGCAAATTCCAACTATCACGAATTAATTAGTCATTTAGGTCGTACTCATTTAGTTGTTGAAGCTTTTGTTGTACCAACTAATAATTTACCTGATAACCACTCTTTAAAATGCTTACTAAAACCTCATCTTGAAGGTACGGTACTTATTAATTATGGTGCTTATACTTTGTTGGTTGCACCAGGAGGGGCTGTGGATTCACTATTAGTTAGTAGTGTGGGTGCTGATCAATCACTAGCAGCTAAAGCAACACAGAGCTATTTATTTAACTTTAATGATATTGCGTTTCCCAAAACTTTAGAAAATCGTGGTGTTACCGATAAAACTAAGTTACCAACCTATCCTTACCGTGATGATGGATTATTAATTTGGAACGCTATTGAAAGTTGGGTAAATGATTATTTCAACCTCTTTTACAGCAGTGATGCAGAAGTTCTCAATGATGCAGATTTACAGACTTGGGCATCTACTTTAGTTTCTCATGAAGGCGGTCGTTTGCAAAATTTTGGTGATGATGGTCAAGGACAAATTAAAACAATAAGTTATTTAGTCCAAGCTGTTTCCACGATTATTTTTACAGCTAGTGCTCAACACGCTGCGGTTAACTTTCCCCAAAAGGAATTTATGATGTATTCACCTGGATTTCCTCTTGCACGTTATCTTCCCGCACCGACAAACACTCAAGAAACACAAGGTTTCATTGAGGGATTACCACCACTAAACAAAGCTCTAGATCAAATAAATACACTTTATCTACTGGGTTCGGTTTACTATACAAAGCTAGGTTATTACTCTGAATCAGCTTTTATAAATCCGAATCAAGTGCAATCAGCGTTGGATAAATTCCAGAAAAATCTGGATGCGATTACAGAGGAAATTACACAGCGCAATAGTCAACCTGATAGATTGATAGCTTATGAGTTTTTGCTTCCTGCAAAGATTCCTCAAAGTATCAATATCTAGCTAGGGCTTGCTGATACAGTCTTGTCATGAAGACAGGTGACAGTTTCAAGAGTTGGATTTGAAGGTTGATAGCAAGTAATGCGGGCCGAATGGCCTGCTACTCATCTAGAATGGGATAATTTATTCTCCAAATATGCCACCTGTTAAACGGATTTGGAGGAGTTTAAGGAATATGCTTTGAATGTCAAATCTAGTTGATAGAGATAGGAAAAACAGGCAGTAAGTTTCTTACTGTCTGAAGGGTAAATTTGGATTTTTAAGAATGCTTGTGAGTTTTATAACTTAGAAATGATTCATACATCACTTCCCTGTGTTTACCCGTTGCCATGTCACAGTTTTACGCTTTCTCATTTCTCGTTCCCATGCTCTGCGTAGGAACACGATCAACCGCAGGTAGAACCTTCTCAACAGCATTCCTAGTCTCCGACTAGGAACAAGAAATATTTGTTATTCCAGCATTTGTAGAGACACAGAAAAACCATGTCCCTACAGCATATTCCTGATAACTAAAACACAAGCAAAAAAATAATTACTTACCAAGTTGGATCACTAAAAAGATGAATGGTTAACTCCTCCTTATTTGGAGGAACAGGAGTTAAACAAGCGCGGATCACTTCCCCATCATCTAATTCCACAGTGCAAGCGTGACAAGTTCCCATTAAACAACCAGTGGGAATTGAGACACCTGCCCGATCTGCAACATCTAATAAAGGTTCTCCAACTTCAGCTTCGACGGTAACATTATCTGGTAAAAAACGAATCTTCATAGTCATTAGTTGTGGATAATTAATGTCAAAAAAAAGGTAGATATTCAGATTTTTGTTAATATAGCTATAGCCATTTAGATTAGGACATTATTAATCCTTAAAACCTAATCATAGCAAAGATTTAACTCTTGCCTTTTGCCTCTTGCCTCTTGCCTTCTGCTATAGCTGAATGCTGATAGCTGACAGCTTACAAAAAAGGTGTTAAATCTAAATGAGTTTCGATTTCAGTAGCTAAAGAATCTAAAATTTGTTCTCGTTGATCTCGATAATTAGCAACACCTGTAGGTAAAGATGTTAAACCTCTTTGTTGACGTAAACGATTTAACCATGCACGTCTCCAAGGACCATTATCAAAAATTCCATGTAAATATGTCCCCCAAACAGATTGACAATTATCTACTAAACCTAAGTTAACATCATCAAATAAAGGTTGACATAGTGTTTTGTCTGCTGGTTGTTCTACACGCGATCGCCCTTGATGAATTTCAAACCCATTCACTGGTAAACCCATTTGGGGATAATTGGAAGTAACTTGACGTTGACGGGCGATTTTTTGTCCTGTAATTACGGTTTTCATGGGAAATAAATTTAACCCTTCATATCTACCTGCTTGGCCTTCTGCTCCTTCAGGATCAGCTACCATTTCTCCTAACATTTGAAAACCGCCACAAATTCCTAAAACTGTTCCTCCCGATGCTGCATAATTTTTGATTGCTTCCGCCATGCCAGTTTTTTGTAGTAAAGTTAGGTCGGGAATTGTAGTTTTTGTACCGGGAATAATGACTGCATCTGGATGTCCTAAATCTTGCTTAGGACTTAGGTATCTTACTGATACACTAGCTTCTGATTCTAATGGATCAAAATCGGTAAAGTTAGAAATTCTTGGTAAACGAATAATAGCAATATTTAATTCTGATTGTTCTTTGTGAGGTTTACGTTCTAATAAGTCTAAAGAATCTTCTGCAGGAAATACTTCCTGTAAATAAGGAATTACACCAACAACGGGAATTCCTGTTTTTTCTTCTAACCATTTGATACCGGGTTCA
The DNA here is from genome assembly GCA_004292695.1 of Nostocales cyanobacterium. Lineage (GTDB taxonomy): Bacteria > Cyanobacteriota > Cyanobacteriia > Cyanobacteriales > Nostocaceae > Okeanomitos. Next base: position 4,301 of record RDXV01000225.1, read on the forward strand.
AGAATAGAGATTTGTCCCCGGAATTTATTAATTACTACTCCTTTAATTAATGCTCGTTCATCGGGTTCTAATAATTCTAAAGTTCCCACAACATGAGCAAATGCACCACCACGATCAATATCTACAACTAATAATGTGGGAGCATTCAAATATTTGGCTACTCTCATATTAGTTAAATCCCGGTGTTTGAGATTAATTTCTGCGGGACTTCCTGCACCTTCACAAACGACTAAATCAAATTCATTTTCTAAAAATCTGAGTGATTCTTGAATTGCGTGCCAGCCAATGTCAAAATACTGGGCATAATAATCTGTAGCACTGACTTTACCCACTGGTTTACCTTTGAGGATGACTTGTGATGTCATGTCTCCTTGGGGTTTGAGTAAAATTGGGTTCATTTCTACTAAGGGTGCGACTCCCGCAGACCAGGCTTGCACTGCTTGAGCATAACCTATTTCTCCACCGGTGGCGGTGACATAGGCGTTTAAAGCCATGTTTTGACCTTTGAAGGGGGTAACGCGCCAGCCTCGACGTGAGAGAATACGACAAATGGCTGTGGTGATGAGTGATTTGCCAGCGTGGGATGTAGTTCCCACTACCATGATTGATTTCATAAATTAACTTTTATTTTTTCTATGTTTTCTTAGAACTACGATAATTTCGGGTTTAAAGTTTTGTGATCTCATAACATTAAAAACCACAGATCAAAAAACTAGGTTTTAGGAGTAAACAGCATTTTCCTAGATGATGATGTACAAAAATTGAGCGGATATTGCACATACTTTTGTACTACAGGGTTATTTCCTTAACCTAGTTTTTACTTTGGCTTGCTTATTCAAAGATGTCAATTTTTCTCTTAGAAGGGTATTCTTAACCAACGGGTGATAGCATCATTGACGCGATCGCCCAGGGAAGCACTAGGCCAACTTGTATCTAAAAATTTTTCTACTAACTGATTTCCTAATGGTGTGAGGCGAAAACCGTCGGTGATCCCTTGTCCATCTACTTCTCTGCGTAATATTCCCACGTCAATTAACCAGACTAAGGCGTTATCACAGGCTAATTCTGATAAGGGGCGTTTGGTGTAACCTTTCTGGAAACCTCTTTCTGTGGCGATCGCCCCCAAGGATACACTCTGGGTTTGCATAGCTGTAAATAAACTCAGATGAAAGGGTGAACATATCAGCGATCGCTCTGCTCTCTCTAAGGTTTTCTGAGTATAAACAAAGGGTTTCTGATTTGGAGAATTTACTGTAGTCATAGCTTTGGGGTGATGGTAGTTGGGAAGATGGGGTGATGGGGAGGTGGGGAGGTGGGGTGATGGGGAGAAAATTTTTTACCTATTCCCTATTCCCTATTCCCTGTTCCCTGTTCCCTGTTCCCTAATTATTGTAAATTATTGTAAAATTTCAAGAGCATCAACATTTTTTACAAACAAGGTTAATTATGGCATTAGCAGTTGGTACAGTCGCACCTGCATTTACCGTCAAAGACACAAACGGCAATACAGTATCATTATCTGATTTTGCTGGTAAAACAGTGGTTCTTTATTTTTACCCCAAGGATGACACACCAGGTTGTACCAAACAAGCTTGCAGTTTCCGGGATGCTCAACCTGAATATCAAAATAAAGATGTTGTAGTTTTGGGAGTTAGTGCTGATGATGAAACTTCCCACCAAGCATTCACCGCTAAATATAATCTCAATTTCCCTCTGTTAGCGGATACTGATCATTCTTTAATTAAAGCCTATGACGTTGATGGTGGTGGTTACGCTAAACGTGTTACCTATGTGATCAACCCAGCAGGAGAAATCACTCATGTTGACGCTTCTGTTAACACCGCTACTCATGCCAGTGATATTTTATCAAAACTGGGTTTGTAATTTGTCATAGCTATAGTCATCACAGATGAAAGGTGACAGGTGACAGGTGACCGAAAATAATGGGATACAAGCCCCGTCCTTCTAGGACGGCTTTATGGTAAAATTTAGGTATAGTCGCCATAGGGCATTGGGAGACTTGAAACGGA
>RDXV01000226.1 GCA_004292695.1 Nostocales cyanobacterium
TTGGGACTATCCCCCGCAAATATCTTGCACCTATTTTCTGATTTTTCACCTTCTACCCTTGAATTTATCTGGGTTTTACGTTTATTCAACAAACCCTAATTACCTTTTTCAGCTAACGCTTCTAGATGAAAAGCCAAATTATTAAGTGCAAATTGAATTTCCATACTATATGGTAAACTTTTCCATCTGGGTGTTGTAGCATGATCTAAAGCAGTTGTATCTATGTATCTAGCAAACACCATCAATTTTTCTGAATCTGTATTTGCTGTAGCTAAATCGGTCAAAAATTCTTCAGGAGTCATGACTAGGGAAAACCTGTAAATACTTGCTTATTTCTGAACTGCTCAGATTATAAATTTCAGATCATTAATATTCTGTTCACAATGGGATTAAATTTAAATAAACAAGATAAATCCCCGATTTTTGGAATATGTCGGGGATATAGGTATTAGGTATTAAGTTTTTTAAGGTTGAGTTACCGATCACACAACTTCCACAGGTTTTGTGTCTGGTAAGAGACGTTTGACACCTTGTTTTACAAAAGTTTCCAAAATAGCCATTCTTTGATTTTGTTGGAAGACTGTTTGTAAAACCTGACGTAATTTTTCTAGGTTTAAACCATTTCCTGTTTCTAATGCTATTTCTTGCTGTTCAAAATATGCAACTAAACTTAAACCAGCAATTCTAGTTAAATAAGCAGCACTGACACCTTCCACAACTCCCCCAGCGACAAAGGTAATAGCATTAGTTTTGAGAATACCTGTAACAGCTTTAGTTGATAATTCTACCAACCCTAACTTTAACATTAAACTTCCCATAGTTGCGGCTACTTGTTGTGCCTGTTCTAAGGATATTTTTTGTTGATAAATATTCCCTAAATCCACTACCATTTGAGCATTAATAGCCGCAGTTGCCAGAATATCTAAAGCTGGTAAAGGGTTAGCAAAAGCAGCAGCAGCGGCAATCCATTGATTCTGTTCTATAATTGGACTAGAGCGATCGCCTCTGATTTGATTCAAACAATTTTTCGCTTCAGCTTTCAGTAACAGCACTTTCCGCAGCGTTGTTTTACAAACTAAATATTGTGCTTGTGCTGATAAAATTTGCCCTAAATTTTGTGTCAGTTCTTGAATATTTGGTGCTGGTTGTTCCATCCATTCTTGGATAGTACCATCAGTTTCATGTTTTTTGACTTTCACAGGTAAGGGTGAAACCGCAGTTGCAACTACATTACCACCAGTTTTTTGCTGCAAAGACTGTAAAATGATATTTCTGTCTTCAGCAATGTACTGATCTTGTTTATTGAAAACTAATAAAGTTGGTTGTTTCAGTGCTTTTAATTTTTGCCACACTTGAAATTCTGAATTTGTCAAATCTCCATTAGTCAGGAATAAAACAACATCAGATGTTTGCAGTTTGGATAATATAACCAAATCGGAATTTTCACCTATTTCTGCAAATAAAGGTGATGTTTCCACAAAATGCAGAGAATGTTTAGATAAACCTTCTACATTTTTAAGAGTTTGAATAACTGTACTTTTACCTACTGACTTACTACCTGTAACAGCAATTTGAATTTCTTGTCTATCTAACTCTAAATGTAGTTGAGATAGTTGATCCTGTAAAGTTTTGATTTGAGGATGGTTAACCGCTTCTTGGATGATTTGGTGAATAATTACCTCAGTTTTAGCGATACCTTCGTTAAGTTTTGCTAAGGCATTTTCTACAGAAATATCATCTAGTAGTTCATCGGCCTGGGCTTGATTTTGATTGAGTAACCACAAACCCCCACCAACAACTACAGCACTCAACAGGCTAAACTCTCCTACTTGAACTATGGAATCATACCAGCTATTTAACATCCAGAGGATGAAGGACAAACCCAGTCCTCCCAGCAATATTGGTTTATTTAAGTTCACAATTCTGACTCTCCGCGCTTTTGATGGCTTTATTTCACTTTACCTCAAAGACTGAACCGAAACCTGAGTTTTAATTCCAGATTATCAGCTATTATCAACAGCCTTTTTCAGATTCTTTAACAATAATTTACAGCCATCAGCACTAATTTAACTGATCACAATACTACCAAAGCCAGGCTTGATCTTCAATCAAATCTGACCACAGTTTAATTGACACTCCGTTAACCTAAGCATGAGAGGTTAAAAAAAATCACCCCAACTTTGCAGTTGTCAGGGCTGTTAGATAGATAGTTATTTTTTGTTCATCAATATTTACAAATTAAGTAAATACATTATCACCTATGATGGTGTGTGATAGTAATTACTTTTGTAAAACACTTTGCCGACGACGGAGGAAAGTCATTCCTGCAACTGCGCCTAAAGCTAGAATAGTGGTGGGTTCAGGTACTCTGGTTGTACGGCCGCCATTTCTTGCAATTACCTTAAAGTCGGGTCCATTGAAACTTGCATCAGCTGTGAGTCTTAAACCACTCAATCTACCCACTCCTAATTCATTGAGATTTACACCCCAAGAGCCTACATTTTGAGCGCTACTGATTTCTGAAGTATTGATTTGGAAACCAGCATAGTTGTTAGCAAGACGTGTTTCAGAAACTATTCTAGAGTTACCGATGACATTTCCCGCAGCATTCAGGGCTTGAATACCCAATCTACTATTCATTCCTCTTTCCCAGAAAAATAGACTGTCTAAACCTGAGTTATCTTGCTGGATTTCATTATCAAAAAATACGTCAATTATGAAAGATCCAGTATCTTCAGTGTCAACAATATTGTTTAAGTTATTAGTTCCCAAAAATGCGGTAATGGCTTCTGATGCAGGTGCTTCTTGAGGTACTTCTGGAGTAAAAACATTATCTCCTCTATCTGTACTAGCTGCTCCACTATTAGGATTTGCTGTTCTTGGTGTGTTGTATTGGATAACAGTTCTATTTACAAAGGAAAAGTCATTAAATGTTGTGCCATTTTGAGTGATGGAATTAAGTGTTACATCTCTAGTTGGGTCGGTGTATGTGATGTTGCTCACAAAACCCGCAGCTTTAGCAGATTGAGTACCGGCTAAAACTCCAGAAACTATTAAAGCAAAAGAAACGAGGGTGTTTTTGGTTTTCATCAGATTGTTCCTAATGTGCAAGTGAGTAGATTTATTTACTTAGCATTTTTGTCTAACTTATCACCTATTATTTAGCTTTTTATGGATATTTGTAATCAGAAAATATGCGGTTATATGGCTTTTTTCTGAAAATTTCCGAGAAAGTATTGACAGAACTTGCTGTTTATCTGAACTTCATACTTTAGTGTATATTCATTCAGTATCATTACTGGCATTATAAACATAATTATACTTTTCAATTTTAAGTTGTTGACAACATGGTTTTCTAATTATTCACTGATCATCCATCCTTTAATGATTTATACGTAGATAATAGATATGTTCAGATAAAATCCAGATCAAAGTACAGTGATATATTGATTCATAAATTGGTAATCATTAAAAATAAAAATTAAGTATTTATCGGTATGGAAAAATTTACTAAATAATGAATTACTTATTATTATGTTATCATCTACAACATCAAAATATAACTTTAGGCAAGATAGTTAGGATATTATTAATCATTGAGACTTAGATATAACCAAGTTTTCCCTCCTATATGACAGATATCCGCCTTCTGCTGGATGAGTAATTTTTTATTGCCAATACTTCCAAAATTACGATAATCAACATCACATTGATTACAAGTATTTCTATATTTTTGATAAAAATAATACACTTACAGTATTATTAACTAGATTGGCATGGATGTCAAAGCTGATACTTAGGGTTTGCCACTGGCTTTACGCAGGGAAACCCTTCCACCTCAGTTGCCCACGAAACCATCCTGAGTATCTGTAGAAGCAATGGAGATGAGGCATAATAGTATTTACTTTTTGATCCTTGCTTGTGATACTGATTGAGATAAAATGACAAGCCTTACCCCTGAAAATTTAAAACCGCTTTTGACTGCGACATGATGATAAATCAACTGAACAATGGTTTTACCCTATTTCTAAGTTTGCTAGTCGAGGCGATGCCTTTTTTACTGCTAGGTGTGCTATTTTCCAGTTTGCTATTATTTTTCATTGATGAACGCAAATTGGTAGACATAATGCCCAGAAATCCTTTACTGGGAGCATTAGTCGGTAGTATGATTGGGTTTTTGTTTCCCGTATGTGAGTGTGGTAATGTACCTGTAGCCCGAAGATTATTAATGCAGGGTGTAGCCACACCAGTAGCTATTGGATTTTTACTAGCAGCGCCAACCATTAACCCGATTGTGATTTGGGCAACTTGGACAGCTTTTCGAGATCAACCAGAAATAGTAGTTTTAAGAGTTCTTTTATCTCTGGTGATTGCTACGATTATTGGATTTTTATTCAGTTTTCAAGAAGATTTGAGTCCATACTTACAACCTACTCTGGTTCGTTATTTGAAATTTAATCCCCCTGCAAAAAAAGAAACAAAACGTAAAGGCAAACGCCAACAGGCACAACCAGAATCATCTGTGAATATTTTGCAGTCAGGAAATTATATTCTTGGTGGTAAATCTGGCATATCAACAAGAATAGGTGCAACATATAATCAAAATGATCTCACAGACTCCAATCCTAAGAAATCAGTTAGAGATAAACTACTGTTAGTCTTAGATAATGTAGTCCAAGAATTACGGGAATTGGGAGGAGTAATGATCATTGGTAGTGCGATCGCCGCCTCAATTCAAGTGTTAGCACCTCGTGAATTAATCCTCAGTTTGGGCGCAAGTCCAATCACATCAATTTTGGCTATGTTGGTATTAGCCGCCGTAGTATCAATCTGTTCTACTGTTGATTCTTTCTTTGCTCTTTCTTTCGCTTCAACTTTTACCAGTGGTTCTTTGTTAGCATTTCTGGTATTTGGTCCAATGATTGATATTAAAGGTGTAGGTTTGATGTTATCAATTTTTAAACCGAAAGCCTTGATTTATCTCTTTGCTTTAGCCGGACAACTGGCATTTTTATTTACTCTCTTTTTGAACTTGCACGTCATGTGAGAAGGATTCAGAAGACAGAAGTCAGAATTCAGAATACCCTATCTGTGAAGTTAGGGTTTCAGTAAGGAAAATATTTTTATTCCCCACGATTAAAATTGGGGGCTTTAAACCTCAATTTTCCATCTAGTTGTACAGTATTAATTCTGGTTTCTGAATTCTGAATTATTTTTTGGTAAAATCCGTAAGTTGTCAGTTTTTAGAAGTTGATATTTGCTCATTACTAATAACTTACAAACATCATAAAAACGCTATCAAAACATTATCATCAAGTTAATAAATCATGGCTTTATTATGGCTTCCATGAAAAATGCACCATCAAAAATCAAAACTAAGTTACTGCCTTGGCTAGATGTAGCAGCAATTACCGCTTGGGGTGCTGTAATGTTGAAATACTGGCTCACAGGTAAACTTTATTTATTAATTCACCCGAATTACTTTTGGTTAGTAATTTCCGGTGGTGCTGGTTTGTTGATTATTGGAATTTCTAAAGGTGTGCAAGTATGGAAACATCGCCGACGTTATGAAACACCGAATAATCAACAGCATATTAATATATTTCCCCCTGGTTGGAGCAGTGCTTTACTACTAACAACAGCGATTTTAGGGTTTATTATTACCCCCCGTGTTTTTGCTTCCCAAACAGCATTAGAAAGGGGTGTGACTGATATACTAGGGGCAACTCGCGCCCAACCTCAAGCATTCCGCGCCAATGTGCGCCCAGAGGAACGAACTCTGGTAGATTGGGTACGTACACTTAGTGTATACCCAGAACCTGATGATCATGCAGGTCAAAAAGTAAAAGTCCAAGGATTTGTGATCCATCCCCCAGAACTAGACAAAGAGCATTTAATCTTGGCTAGATTTGTGATTACTTGCTGTGCCGCTGATGTCTACCCTGTGGGTTTACCAGTTCAACTACCAGACAGTCGAGATCAGTACCCTCCAGATGCTTGGTTAGAAGTGGAAGGACAAATGATCACAGAAACCGTAGCTAATAAACGCCAATTGACTATTCAAGCTAAATCCATCAAAAAAATTCCTCAACCCAAGAATCCATATAGTTATTAGGTGACAGGTGACAGTTGACAGTTGACAGGTGACAGGTGACAGGTGACAGTTGACAGGTGACAGTTGACAGTTGACAGGTGACAGGTGACAGTTGACAGTTGACAGGTGACAGTTGACAGTTGACAGTTGACAGTTGACAGTTGACAGTTGACAGTTGACAGTTGACAGTTGACAGTTGACAGTT
>RDXV01000059.1 GCA_004292695.1 Nostocales cyanobacterium
TTCACTGTCCACTGTCCACTGTCCACTGTCCACTGTTTACTGTTCACTGTCCACTGTCCACTGTCCACTGTCCACTGTCCACTGTCCACTGTCCACTGTCCACTGTCCACTGTTTACTGTCCACTGTCCACTGTCCACTGTCCACTGTCCACTGTCCACTGTCCACTGTCCACTGTTCACTGTTCACTGTTCACTGTTCACTGTTCACTGTCCACTGTTCACTGTCCACTGTCCACTGTCCACTGTCCACTGTCCACTGTCCACTGTCCACTGTCCACTGTTCACTGTTCACTGTCAACTGTCAACTGTCACCTGTCAACTGTCAACTGTCACCTGTCAACTGTCACCTGTCACCTGTCACCTGTCTTTTGACTTTTGACTTCCCAAAGGGTACTCCACCATACCATTTAAGTAATACCTTGGCTAGTTTTTGGGGATCATGACGGACAAAACCTGTATCGTCTTCATGGATGACATTGGCAGGTACTATTCTTCTTCCTAGTTGGGTAACAGCTTCTCTATCTAAGAAAACTGGATGGGAGTTTTGTTGGGCGTAGCGAATTAAGGCTTGGGCTGAGGGGGATTTTTTATGTACTAAAACTGCATCAAATAATTTTCTGTCTCCACAAACTGCGTCAATGGCTTTGATGTGTTCAGCAACACTAAAACCATCAGTTTCTCCCGGTTGGGTCATGATATTACAAATGTAAATCCGGGGTACGCTAGTTGAGGCGATCGCATCGGCAATTTCTGGAACTAACAGATTAGGTATGATGCTAGTATACAAGCTACCAGGACCAATAATAATGTAGTCAGCTTCTTTAATAGCTTTAATTGCTGCGGGTAAAGCAGGAGGATTTTCAGGAATACAGCCAATTTTAGTAATTTTTCCCCCAGCTTTGGGAATGCTAGATTCACCTTCGATTCTGCGGCCATCTGCCATTTCTGCCCACAGACGCACATCGCTGAGAGTTGCAGGTAAAACCTGTCCACGTACTGCTAAGACTTTGGAACTGGCAGCTACAGCCCTTTCTAAGTCTCCAGTAATATCCGTCATGGCTGTTAAAAACAAGTTACCAAAACTGTGGCCTGTTAAACCATCTCCAGCCCGAAAACGATATTGAAACAATTCTGTTAAGAGTTTTTCTTCATCTGCTAAGGCGGCCACGCAGTTACGAATATCTCCCGGTGGTAAAACTCCAAATTCCTGCCGTAACCTACCTGAAGAACCACCATCATCAGCTACGGTAACTATGGCGCTAATGTTGGCACTGTAGGTTTTTAAGCCTCGGAGTAAGGTGGAAAGTCCAGTACCGCCACCAATAACTACAATTTTTGGACCCCGATAGAGGCGACGATGTGCTAAAAGAACATCTATCAGTTCTTCTTCATTACCTTCTGGTCTTAATACTTGGGTGATTGAACCTACTGTGCGGGATTGCCCCCACACTAACAGTAATAATCCTAATATTAAAACTAATGGTCCGCTGATGTAGTTAGGCAATATCTCTGTGAGAAATCCCAGTAAACCTCGGAGAAACTCTAATGTCCAAAAAATTGGGGTTAGCTTAATCCAAATTGCCAACCCCAAACTAGCCAGTAAAACACCCCCAACACTGACGAAAAACCAGCGTTTTACCGATATTCCAGGAGATAACCACTTAAACCACTGGTTAACCCGATGGGAAGTGCGGCTATAATCCTTGAGTTGTATTGCGTTAAGGGCTTGTCTAAGAAAACCGATTGACATACCTAATAGGGAACAGTGGTACAAACAATGTTTAACAGAAAATGTACACTACCTGGTTTGAAAATCAAGGGTAAAAAGGGTAAATCTGATTAAACATTGTCCAAGTAGCAGAACAATTTCATATTAAATGTGAAAATTACTGCTGACTTCATTATTCCTGATGTTTCACTAGAAACAGGAGATCCCACAAAGGGTTTGTAACTGTTTACGACAGTAGTTGTTTAATAAAAAATTTATATTTCTTGATTTAATGGTGCTTTGATTTTATGGAAAAACGAATTTTAGGGTTAGATCCCGGATTAGCTATTGTGGGATTTGGTGCTATTCAATGTGTAGAAAATTCTGCTGACTCATCTTTATCAAAAATTACTCCTTTAGATTTTGGCGTGATTCGTACATCTTCAGATATGGAAATGAGTCAGCGGTTAGCTACTTTATTTGATGATTTACATAGTTTGGTAGATGAAGTAAACCCAGATTTAGTAGCAATTGAAAAATTATTTTTTTATCGCATGGCAAATACGATCCTTGTCGCCCAGGCTAGGGGTGTGTTGATGCTGGTTGTGGGACAGAGGAATTTACCCTATGTAGAATTTGCACCTCCACAAATTAAGCAGGCCTTAACCAGTTATGGAAAGGCAGATAAGGAGGAAGTACAGGAAGCGGTGATGCGGGAATTAGATTTAGAGGAAATACCTAAACCTGATGATGCGGCGGATGCTTTAGCGGTGGCTTTAACAGCAGCCTTTCAGTTATAGTTGTTTTACAAAAAAATTCACCTCAAAATCTGATGAATTACTGGTTATTTCAGGGTAATCCCAAATACTATCAAGTTTTCAAAGCTATTCAAGACTTTGACGAAATGCCTTGGTTAGTCACTCGCTACGGTAAAGATATTTTCCCTGGTGATGGTGTGATCATTTGGATATCTGGTACACAGGCAGGAATTTATGCCTTAGCGGAAGTAACTCAAACGGCTAAATTTTTAACGGAAATACCGGATAAAAAATACTGGTCTGATCCTACCCGTGCATTAGGTAAACAACAGGCAATGATTAGATTTACACATAAGTTAATAGAAAGTCCTTTGTTGAAAACGGCTTTACAACAAGATCCTGTGCTGAAAAATCTTTTGGTAATTCGCGCCCCCAATTCTACTAACTTTAAAGTCAGTGCTGAAGAATGGTTAAAGGTACAGGAGTTAATCAAAATCTAGCGATTCTATTTGAGTTGAGCATGGATGGGTGAGGAAAGGGAACAGGGAACAGGGAACAAGAATAGAAAGTGTTCATGAATTATTTAGGATTCTTATATAGATAATATATGATGAAAAAATTAATGTTTAATTAATAGTAATTTCCTGAATGTATCACTAGCTGATGAAATTATAAATCGTAATATTTGATATTTAGGATATGAAATATAATTTTTGTCTTTGTAGCCCACTTAACATTTTTTTAAGGTAATTTATGGTCAAAAATGGGTGGATCTTTATAAATCATTCATATTTCCTCCAGGTGAGAGTGATAGTATTTAAGTAAGCTAAATGGTTGGCAGTAAACCTCAACCTCAACAAAAAGCGATTACATAATAAGCAAACAAATTCTTACTAAAAACCAAGTGAATCTCAAACAACTGGAAACAGTAAGAAGAGCAAATAAAAATATAGAGAACCTGCGTAAATCTTATTTCTAAAATTACTAGATTCATCAAAATCTAGTTAGAAATATTCCAGCTTAGTAATTGCTATCGCCCTCAAGAAAACGCCTAAGAATCGGAAGTTTTCTAATTAAGGTGCAAAGGGCTAAAGAGGTAAATATTCAGGGAAACCACAGCAATTTAGCAGTAAATAAATGATTCGCTCAGACGAATTAAAGGAGCAGGGATTATGAGAGCTAAACAAATCATGACTCAAGATGTTGCTACTATTCGCGGTTCCGCAACCGTAGCAGAAGCAGTCAAACTCATGAGGCTCAAAGAACTGCGGGCTTTGGTTGTTGAACCTCGTCACAGTGGCGATGCTTACGGTATGATTACCGAAATGGATATCGTAGGTAAAGTAGCTGCTTTTGGCAGAGATCCTGAACAGGTTCATGTGTTTGAGGTAATGACCAAACCCTGCGTAGTTGTCAATCCTGATCTAGAGATCGAATATGTAGCGCGGTTATTTGCTAATACTGGTGTGTGGCGTGCGCCAGTGATCCAAGGTGAATTATTAGGCATTATTTCTGTGACTGATATTCTCACCAAGGGCAACTTTGTAGATAAACCAAAATTAAAATTCTTACGTAAAGAGATACAAAAAGCTATCTCTGAAGCTCGTTCAATTACTGCTAACTATGGTGCAGATTCTAAACGTGCCATTGAAGCATGGGATATAGTGGACGAATTGGAAGCAGAAGCCACTTACTATGGTATTCCTAAACCCTGTAAGTCTGCGAGAACGATGTTTGCTGAAGATGAAACCCCAGTTGCTATTAGCTAACAGATTGACGAGTCAATTCTTAATACCTATTCTGTTTAAGGTTGATCAATAAATTTTCTCCGTAAGCATTCAGCTATCAGCCGTCAGCCGTCAGCTAAAACAGCTTCTTAGACTAAGTTTAAAGGATTTTTACGGTAGATTTATACCACAATAAATTCTTTATTGCTTACTCAAGATGCTCATAAATTCTGAATAATAGCTGATTACTGATTACTGACTACTGAATACTTACATTTCTCCTAACCTCTAATTAAATTTTAGATTTAATCTTAGATTTAATTTTAGGGGTTAGGGGGAGAAATAAAAATCAAATGTACAGATTATAGGTATTCTGGTTTTTCATTTGCTGCTGATGTTTCAGAATTTCAATAAATTTTAAATATGGTGGGCTATGCTCACCATTACGTTTTTTCAGTGATCAGTTGAAGAAGGGAATAGGGAATAGGGAATAGGGAACAGATGAACTCTTTACTGTCACCTGTCACCTGTCACCTGTCACCTGTTATCCACTTGTTAATTGTTTGTATCTCTCAAAATAATTATGAGTTCAGTAAATCAAGTCAAATTAAGTTCCGAAACTAGAGAGTGGTTAATAGCAAAAGGTTACGGTTTAGACAATTTAGATCAACGTGGTGAAAATGGTGATACGGCTTTGATGAAAGCCACTAGAGAAGGAATGTATTCAGTGGTCAAAGAATTAATAGATGCAGGTGCAGATATCAACGCTACCAACAATGATCATAATAATGCTTTATGGTTTGCTTGTTTTGGCAATCACTACGATCTGATGAAATTATTGTTAGCTGCAAACATAGATATTAATAATCAAAATGATAACGGTGCTACTGTCCTGATGTATGGTGCATCTGCTGGAAAAACAGAAGTAGTGAAATTGCTATTAGAACATCATCCTAATATGAATTTAAAGAATTTGGATGACTATAAAGCCATTGACTTTGCCAGCAATATAGAAGTTTTACGGTTACTGAAAAATGCGACACAGTAAACTTGTAGGAAAATCAATTCATGAGGCAACCAAGCATTCTTACTTATCGGTACAGCTAAATCCAAATTATGTAGATGGTTCTACTCAACCTTGTGCTTTTAAAGTTTATCCCCGATTTTATCGGCGAGTAAAATTAGATGAGAATAATTCCATCCATAATTTTATTAAGTTAACTAGCTGTATTACTTTTGATAAAATTTACAAAGATGGTCCTTATCAATTAAGGGTAAATCCTTCTGCGGGGGCGTTGTACCCAACGGAAGTTTATGTACAGATTCGTGGTGTTGACGGATTTATTGATGGCGTTTATCATGTAGAAGTTGCGAATAATTGTCTAACTTTAATTTATGAATTAAGCGATGATGGATTAGAAGGTTATTTTATACAAAATAATCGTATCGTTGGATTCATTTTTTTAGTTAGTTGTGTTTATTATAGGTCTAGCTGGAAATATCAAGATCGGAGCATTAGATATTGCTTTTTGGACAGCGGCCACCATTTAGGGGCTATTGCTGCTTCAGCATATCTTCACGAAAAAAACATTGAATTAATCTTTGATTTTGATAAACTCTCTCTCAATGCTGATTTAGGATTTGAGAATAAGGAGTTTATTAGTAGTTGTGTAATTGCGGGAGAGGTGCAGGAAACATTTTCTCGAAGATTAAGGTTATCTGTTCCTTTCGTTTGCGGTACTGACTATTTTGAGGTTAATCAGTTTGTTGAAGATGCTTATAAAGCCACATCAATGCAGCCTAGTCATCAGCACAAGTTAGACCATCCTAAATTTAATTTTCACCGAGACAGGTTTCTAGAGAACGTTTGGAATAGGCGTTCTATTCGACGTTTTCAGGGAAAATCTATTACTCAAGATATTTATTGGCGGATTTGGGAAGATGTTAACCAACCGATTCCTACAAAAAATCTTGAGGAAATAGAAATTTATTCTGTGGTGCATCATGTTGAAGGTATGATACCCGGTATATATAATGGTAGGAATCTCATTCAAGCGGGTGATTTTCGAGAGAAAACAGGTTACTTGTGTGTGAATCAGGCGCTGGCGAAAGACTGCGCTGTAACTTTGTTTTTTGTGTCCGATTATGAAAATTATCAAACGGCTTTAGAATTGGCTGGTTTTATCGGACAAAGAGTGTATCTATTTAGCAATTATTGGGGAATTGATTGTAGTGGTATTGGGGCTTTTTATGATGATGAAACCCAAGACTTTCTACAAACTGCAAAGGATGTCCTCTATGTAATGGCCATTGGTAAATAAATTAGGAAACTCAACAGAGATGAATAAAAGAGAATCAGAATTCAATGCTGATGATAAGCACCATTTCCAGCCCACATCAGCAGATATTATTCTGCGTCAACAATTGGAATATTCTATCAGTCGGTGTTTTTATGAAGGATGCGATCGCATTATTCAAAATTTACTCTCTCATTGTCGTTGGTACATGACTACAGAAGCTAGTGCTTTAACTTTAGTCATTGAATGTCCAGATCAAGTGAGTAATTGGAAAATTCTCCAAAAAACTGTGCCAATGGCTAGTATACTTTACGGCTTTGTGAGCAGTGCAAAAATTCGCGTTTGTCCTCCTGATCCTAATGCTGTAGCATTTGAAATGAGGGTAGATGAACTATCTGTTTACCGCGACTGGGCATAATTAATGTTGGTTGAGCTTTTTTAGCTTTTACTGATATTTTGCTGCTGGATTTTTGACTTTTCAATAATTACTGTTCATCTGTGACATTCTGGTTTATAATTGAGATTAGTTCTGCCAAAACTAACTCTGCTGAATGTTGAACAGCGGGACTTAAATCTAGTCCAAAATCAAGGTTTGCAGCTTCAATTAAATAGACGGTTACATCTTGGGGAAAATCATCTAAAAAGATTTTTTTCCCTGCTGCCAAAGCATGATCCCAACGGAAATCATGCAAGTTATAACTAGGTTCTGGTAGTGCTTCTAGTTCTTGCCCTGGGACTTTAAATATAGCACCTGGTTCTGATTCTGTGCAACTGGCATCAAGAATAATTAATTTTTTGCTTCCTCTCGCTTGAAACATCACTTCCATTCCCGCTGTACCACAGTCAAAAACGCGAATTTGGGGGTGTGGGTTTTGGGCGAGATATTGCTGTAAACGTTGGGCAATGATTACGCCTACAGCGTCGTCATTACGATTGAGATTTCCACAACCAATGATAGTTAGCATGGGATATTTATAATAACATAAACTGCTGAACTTTGATCCCTAATTTATTAAACAAGTCAAATTACTTATTTCCAGGATTTTTTGATCGTTGTTATAGTAAATGTAGAAATGATGAATCATGCAATTTAATATAAATTTTCTCTGCGTTTGGCATGATTAGTTACAGAATTTTTCAGCCATTAGTCAGATTTTTTTATGTTAGTAGTTCGTGATACTGAAATCAAAGGTAGGGGTGTTTTCGCTGATCGAGATTTTGATCAAGGTGAGATCATTCATATAGCGCCAGTTATTGTTGTTCCTAAACAACAAGTGAAGTTAATTGGTAAAACTGTATTATGTAATTATTATTTTGATTGGCATGGAGAAAGTTGTGCTATTGCTTTAGGTTATGCTTCTCTGTTTAATCATTCCTATCGTCCTAATGCTTTTTATGTGAAAAAGTTTGATGAGCAAGTTATAGAAATTATTGCCCATAAGTATATTTTACAAGGTCAGGAAATTACTGTTAATTATAATGGTAAGGTTGATGATTCTACACCGATTTGGTTTGATGCGGTGGATTGATTTTTGATCATGCAGAGACGCAGAGTCGCGGAGGTGCATAGATGGGAAAGTGTGGTTTATTGTTTAAACGAAGCTCAAACCTAGCTAATTAGATAGTAAACTTATATTTGAGAAAGTAACTGGTATTTCTCTAATTCGCATTTGGGAATTTTATAACTTAAAAATTTGATAATTTAATCAAGTAGGTTGGGTTAACGTAAGGAAACTCAACATTAACCAGTCCTTTGATGTTGGGTTGCGCTTCGCTTAACCCAACCTACAATTATTTATTATCTCTTTGTTTTCTTTCTGCATCTCTTCTAGCCCAAAAATCATCCCGCGCTGCTTGTTGTTCAATTAGTTTTTTCTGTCTGATTTCCTTTACATTATCTTCCAGATGGTTTACTATTGATTTTTCAATTTCTAGATATTTAATACTACGAACAGTATGTACTGGTTGAACCAGTTGTACTAAAGCTGCGCCAAATTTTGTGACTCTAATTTCTTGTGTTTGTCCAGAAAATCTTTTACCAGTTTTTACATACCAAGCGAACATTTCGCAGTTATTGGAATGTATATTGTATTCACCAAATAAATTGGCATATTCATGAACACGCTTTAATTCTTCTTCCGTTAGTTCTACAGTTCCATTCCATTCAACTCCCGCAGAACCCCAACCTACAGAATTATTAAAGTTGCCATCTTCACTCAAATAATAATGACGAGCAATTCCTAATGTAGAATCAATTGCTATACTGTAAATACTCAGCATAATTCTATTATGATTGTATGGGTTATTGATGTTCTCTATCAGCGGCAAATTCTAAACAAGCTTTAATATCTTCCTCTGTTAACTCTGGGAAATCATCTAAAATTTCTGCATTAGACATTCCCCCAGCTAACCAGCCTAAAACATCATATACTGTAATTCTCATTCTTCTAATACAGGGTTTACCACCACGTTTATCAGGTTCAATTGTAATAATATTACGATAACTCATTTTTCACCTTTGTTAATTGTATCTATCTAATTAATATCTACCACTTAATTTTCCCACTTGTCAAACGTTGTTCATAATCTTCTAAGTTAGATAAATAATTAGTAAAATCAGATTCTGCTATATCAATAGATTCGCCAAAGTTGAAATATAATTCTCCTTGATCAATCTTGTATTGAGTTAACAACCTGTCTATAAAATCAGAAACTTCTTGAACTAAAGAATCTGGCATTTGCTGAATTTGAGCAATGGTTTTTTCTCGTAGATCCATAAATATTTAAGGGTAGTTACTGATAGATATATTTATATTTTAACTTATTATTTTTCTGTTACTCAGATCCCCGACTTCTTTTTTAATCTTATCAATAAATGATTAATTCTTGTCAGAAGTCGGGGATCTTTATTTACCTTCCCTGTGATACGCTATTTTCTTTATAGTATCGAGGTAGAAAAGATGTCTAAACTGCGGGTGGGGTTGTTGTTTGGTGGACGTTCTGGAGAACATGAGGTTTCTATTGTTTCTGCTGGGGCGATCGCCAATGCTTTAAAATCAGGTGAAAATGGTCAAAAATACGAAGTTACGCCTTTTTATATCCAAAAAAATGGGGTTTGGCAAGCTGGAGAAGTTGCACAACAGGTTTTAACATCAGGTAAACCCACAGAAAATGATTCTCAAACTGCAAATTTATGGCAATTTCCCCCCCAAGCAGCAGAAATTGAACTGTGGTTTCCTATTCTACATGGACCAAACGGAGAAGATGGAACAATTCAGGGTTTATTAACTTTAATGCAAGTTCCTTTTGTGGGTTCTGGGGTGTTGGGTTCTGCGGTGGGGATGGATAAAATAGCGATGAAAACTGCATTTGCACAAGCGGGAATACCCCAGGTAAAATATCAGGCTATAACTAGAGATCAAATTTGGTCAAACCCTTGTGTATTTCCTAAATTATGTGATGAAATTGAAGCAAATTTAGGTTATCCTTGTTTTGTGAAACCTGCTAATTTAGGATCATCGGTAGGAATTGCGAAAGTGCGATCGCGTCAAGAATTAGAAGCTGCTTTAGATAATGCTGCTAGTTATGATAGACGGATAATAGTAGAAGCGGGAGTAGTAGCAAGAGAAGTAGAATGTGCGGTTTTAGGTAATGATCATCCCAAAGCTTCTGTAATTGGAGAAATAACATTTAATAGCGATTTTTACGATTATGAAACCAAATATACTCAAGGTAAAGCAGATTTATTTATTCCTGCATCTTTACCAGACAATGTAGCTCAAAAAATTCAAGAATTGGCAATAAAAGCATTTTTAGCGGTGGATGCTGCGGGTTTATCAAGGGTAGATTTTTTCTATGTAGAAGCTACGGGAGAAATTTTAATTAATGAAATTAACACTTTACCCGGTTTTACATCTACCAGTATGTATCCGCAACTTTGGGAAAATACAGGAGTTAATTTTACGGAATTAGTAGATCAATTAATTCAATTTGCGTTAGAAAGACATTCTAAATAATAGAAGTCAGGAGTCAGGAGTCAGGAGTCAGGAGTCAGGAGATCAAGAATATCAAGGAGTAATTAAGTAGGGGTTTAGCAGTGTTAAACCCTTCAATTCTTCAATTCTTCAATTCTTCAATTCTTCATTCTCAATTCTCAATTCTCTACAGGATGTTGACCATAATAGGGTAAAGCATCAGCCCAATTTGGTTTTTTACCTTGTTGATAATCAAAATAAGCTAACTGTAAAATACTACCAACTGTCACCGCTAAATCAGACTTTGCAGAAATTAAATGATATTGAGTTTCCCAATTATCTAAAACTGTTTGCCATTGTTCAGGAGTAAAAACCGTATCTTCTAACAAGGTAAAAATATTGGATTTATCAGCATTAATTTGATAAATTGCCCCAAAAATCTGCCCTCTTTGTGCTGGCATTTCTACAGCATAAATTGAGGGTAATTGAGGATTTTGTATATGTGAAAACCAAGCAAAAGCAGCTAAAGTAGAAACTGCATAAACAGGAATATTTAATTGTTGTCCTAAAGTTCTCGCAGTCACCACACCTATTCTAGTACCTGTAAAACCTCCAGGACCTTTAGCAACTGCGATAAATTCCAAATCCTGCCAACTTTGTGGTTTAATAAAATCAATTAAATATTGATGAATTAAACTAGATAACTCCCTTCCCAAACTCCAAACATAAGCGCGGGTATCTTCGGCAAAATTAGTAATAGCTAAACCTAATTCTGGGGTAGTAGTATGTAAAGCCAAAGCATATTTATGAGAACTAATAGACACTAGATTATTCACCAAACTAAAATATTAAAAACATAAAAAACAGTATAAAACAAAAACATCAAAAATATAACAACACCTAAAAAACATCTTCCTCTGCGTTCTCTGTGGTTCGTTACTCCATAAAGACATAAAACACAAAAAGATAGATACCCGACCTAAAAAAAGTCAAGTATCTAAATACAAAATTTGATAAACTTTAAGTAGGTACTAACTCACCAGGTCTTAACTTCGACCATTTACCCATTTCTGATTTAAAACTCAAACAACCTACAACATCCCATTCCATTTCAATAAAATCATCTTTTGTGCGAATATTAACATTAATTGAGGGTTCATTGGGGTCAAAATCGGGATTTTCTGTTAAATGGGGTTGTTGATGTTGTGCTTCTACTGCATTATAAGTAATACAGCGGTCTACATAGTGGCAATTGACGCAAATACACATAATATAACCAACTCCGAAAACCTTTATATTAATGTAGCTTAGGAAAAAATCTTCAGCACCATTTGGTAAACTGATATTTATGACAATTAATAATTCAATTACTGATCGTTTACATCCCCAAAATTGGCCGTTTAGTTTGGAGATGTTACCACAACCTGCTTACATGGTGGGTGGTGCGGTGCGGGATGCAATTTTAGGAAGAAGTCGGGAATATTTGGATTTAGATTTTATTATCCCAGATCAGGCGGTGAAAGTAGCTAGGGCGATCGCCAAAAATTATCATGCTGGTTTTGTTCTATTAGACGCACAAAGAAACATTGCCCGTGTAGTCTTTCCTCATGCTACCGCAGATTTTGCCCAACAGGAAGGGGAAAGTTTATTCACAGATTTACACAGAAGAGATTTTACCATCAACGCGATCGCCTATAATCCCCACACCCAGGAAATTATAGACCCCCTCCAAGGTTGTGCAGATATCGAAACTGGTATTTTACGGATGATATCACCTAAAAATCTCAAAGATGATCCTTTGCGGTTAATGCGTGCTTATCGTCAAGCTGCTCAATTAAATTTTACCATTGAACCCACAACCCAAGCCACTATTCGCAGTTTAGCGGCTGATATTAGCCAGGTTGCATCCGAACGAGTACGGGTAGAAATTGGTTATCTTTTAGACATCAGCAATGGTACAGAATGGTTAAGCACTGCTAGGGAAGATGGATTATTGGCTAAATTTTTTACTAATGCAGCTAGTGAAAACTTGCAGAAGTTAGCAGCAGTTGATCAAGCTACGAGTTTAATTATAGAAAAATGGCCAGAGTTAGAGAAAGAATTACAAACACCAGTGCGGGATACCATTAAAACCACTTGGTTAGGTATTGCAAAACTGGCTTGTTTAGTGCATTCTGACCCAGAAAAGGCAGAAATCGAACTTTTGGAAATTACCTACAGTCGGGCAGAAATTCGGGGTGTGACTACGATTTTACGAATGTTTTCCCAGTTGCAAAAAGCTGGTGATCTGTCTTTACGTGAGCAGTATTTTTTATTTTATGATCTTGGTAATGTGTTCAGTGCTACTCTTGTTTTTGCCTTGGCAGATGATATACTCAGAGTCAAAGGTGATACCTTACAAAATTATGAAAACCTAATTAACCGTTATTTAAACCCTGATGATTTGGTAGCTCACCCTGTACCGTTGGTAAAAGGAAAGGATGTGATGTTATCATTGAATATTCCCGCTTCGCCATTGGTAGGTAAGATTTTAAGTGAGATTGCGATCGCCCAAGCTGAGGGTAAAATTAACACAGTGCAGGAAGCGTTAGAATTTGCAAAATTGGTGACTGGTGACTGGGGACTGGGGACTGGGGACTGGGGACTGGGGACTGGGTAGAAAAAATAAAGTCTTTATCCTGACTCCTGACTCAAGAGGGCAACCACAGGGGGTTGGGCAACCACAGGGGGTTGCCCCTACTATTCCGCATATTTTGGTAAACAGGCTAATTCTTCTGCGACTCTTTTAAAACGCTTGAGTTGTGCTTTCATATCTGCTTTTGTCCAAGATGCAGCGAAGGTTTTAAAACCCCAACTAACGACGGGGTTAGGTATTGTAAATTCAAAGCGGTTAATTAATAATGTACCTTTAGGGAGTGGTTGACATTCCCAGCGATCGCTACCTTGGAAAAACCCTTTAAAACCCCAAACAATTAAACCCGGTTGTCTTTCAATTACCACTGTATTTAAAGTTGGTTGAATTACAGGAATTTGAATCATAAACCGACTACGACTACCTAATTCTGTACTCCATACTTTTCCCACAGGTTCACAACGGAGAACAGGGTTTAACCATTGGTGCATTAATGTTAAATCTGTTAAACATTGTTCTACTAATGTAGCAGGAGCGTTAATTTTAATTGACTGTTCTAGAACCTGGGGCATTTTTGAGTAATTTAGTAATTATGTTATGGATGTGTTGATATCAGCTAATATAGCAGCATTATATTATATATGAAAATTACTCACAATTTTAACACTGGAATTTCTGTAAATTTATGAATAATATGGTAAACTATATCAAAAATAGACATAATATGCTGCTTTTACCTAAATGCGTATTATTAGCAAAAGAATACTTAGGGAGTTTTGGAAAAAGCACTCCCAATCACAATCAGGGCTTTTACTATGGTATCAGCGCATATCGGATTCTGAGTTAGGAACTTTTAATGATGTGAGAAAAATTTTTCCATCAGCAGACTTAGTTGGTAACTTTACTGTTTTTAATATCAAAGGTAATCATTATAGACTCATAACATACATAGATTACGACTCTCAAATATTATTTATCCGCGCTGTACTCACTCACGCTGAATATGATCAGGAGAACTGGAAAAATGACGAGTGGTTTAAAAACTCCTAGTAACTATTATATAAAATTAATTACTACATTTCCCCCCAGACCAATTACTAATGAACAAGAATTAATTGCTACCCAAAATCAAATCAATGCTATTTTAGATCAAGAAACGATTACTCAAGATGATCGGGATTATCTCAAGGTTCTTGGTACTTTGGTTTATGATTATGAACAGCAACATGAAAAAATGCCTATTCTCAAAGGTGTTGCATTACTTCAAGCATTGTTAGAAGAATCGGAACTACAACCAAAAGATTTAGTTAATATTTTAGAAAGTGAGTCTATAGTTTTAGATGTTCTCAATGGTAATCGGAAATTAACAGAAAAGGAAATTCAAGATTTAGCTGTATTCTTTAAAATAAATTCTAGTTATTTCATTGAATAATTTGCAGTATCAAATGAATAGATTTATAGGAAAAAGTTGAAAGTGGAAAAAATGTATTTTTATTTTTAACATTACCCACTGTGCGATCGCCAACTAAAAACAATATCTGTAAATTTTAAAGTATATATTCACGCTAGAGTTTATTGGCAAATTGTGATCAATAATCTCTAAATGTGACACATAGTCCGTAGACTGATAGTCCATAAGCCTTGAGAATTTTCCTATGGATAAATCAAAACAAAAGATTCTCAATGCTTTAGGTTATCTAGTCAGACAACGCAGACAAGAGTTAGGAATTTCCCAAGAAGAGTTAGGACTACGTGCTAACTTAGACCGCACATACATATCTGGTGTAGAACGTGGAGTGAGAAACCCTTCTTTAACCGCGCTTGTTAGTATTGCTGATGGTTTAGGTATTAGTGTTTCTATTTTGCTCAGTGGACTAGAAGAAAAAGTCACTACATACAATGAAAAAAAATAGGGTTGCTCGTAAAAGCAGTAGGAAAAAATCTACCAAAACTTCAATAGATATAACTATCTACCAAGATTTGGAAAATATTCAGGTTCATGAAAAACGCTTTCACAATAAAGCATCTGAATCTTATTTAGATGTGACTTTTAGCTATGAAAAAGATGATAAATGGGAAGGTTCAATACCAATAGAATATCGTCGTACTGGTACTGAACTTTCAGATATATCAGAAATTAAAAAACACCTTCTTCAATCTTATGATCATTGTCAGGCTAATAAACGTAGAGAATGGCTTGTAGAACAAGAAAAGTTTTGGAGAGCTAACAAAGCTAAAGCCGATGTAACTAAATCATTGTTTGATGCTTTAACAAACTTTCAATGGACTTGTATTCCGTGTAAATTTCCTAATAACCCTAATTGGGCGCGTAGGAATCAAGATTTAAAAGAATTGGGTTTTACAATTGCCACCTATCCTAAAAAGCATTGCAATCAATGTGGAAAGAAAACAACTCATTTAATTTTAGTTCCTCTACCACGTGGTGGGATAACAGGTTATGAAGCATGGTCTCCTAAAACGAGAGAAAAAATTATTGAAACCCTCAAAATTTATGATGTCTATGAGGGAAAAGTAGGTAAAAAAGAAAGCCTATTACCAGATCATAAATTTCCTGAAATACGTTGGGATGAAAATACAAGAAGAAACCAGGAAGCTATTAATAATCTTACTGATGAAGAGATTATTAAGGACTTTCAATTGATGACAAATCAGCGTAACCTGCAAAAGAGAGAAGTTTGTCGTCAATGTTATCAGGATAACCTTCGACCTTATCCATTTGGCATTAAATTTTATTATGAAGGTGATGAAAACTGGCCAAACAATATACCAAAAAATGGTAAAGATGCTGAAAAAGGTTGTATTGGTTGTGGTTGGTATGATTTTGAAAAGTGGCGGAATGCACTTAATCAAAAAATAGCTGACTTTGTTGAAGTTCACGAAAGTTGACTGGTTGTTTATCGTTCACAAAAATATCATTTAAGTAAGGAATTAACCCATACCCAATACACTCTGCTAACCTTGGGGGAACAGCATTACCAATTTGCCACATAGCTTTTTTCATAGTCCCTTCAAAAATAAATGAATCAGGAAATGTTTGTAATCTGGCCATTTCTCTAGCAGAAATTACACGGTTTAAATAAGGATGAATATGTGTACCACCATGATTTTCTTTCACTGTCATACTCGGTTTACCAGGATATTGTCTTTTGAAAGCATCAGCATATTTTTCATATAAAGAACCACCAGGAGGAACTTGTGCTAAACGTTCCATATATTCCTGAGAATGTTTAGTCCATTGATGATTAATTTCTGGTATTGGTGTATATGCTGGTAAATCAGAAATTGCTGACTCAATAGGTTTGTATTTCTCTTGACTTAATTGTGCTTGAGGATAGGGATTTGGCATTGCAAATCTATTAGCAATAAAAATCGCTCTTGGTCTAATTTGTGGTACTCCATAATCAGCAGATTCTAAAATTGCTACAGAAATATAAGGATAACCAATAGACTCAAAAGCTTCAATAATTGCTTGTTTTACATTTCCTTGTTGAATTGTTAAAATACCTGGTACGTTTTCCATGACTACATACCAAGGACGTATTTCAGAAACTACTCGCACAAATTCATAAAATAGCCTATTTCTAGGATCATTTGGATCACGTTTACCTGCTACTGAAAATCCTTGACATGGTGGACCACCAACAACTACATTAATTTCTGGTGAACCAATTTCTTGTAGCCAATTGTGTGCATAAAATTGTTCAATGTCTCCACAAAAATGATGACATCCTGGGAAATTTCTAATGTGCGTAGCTGAAGCAATGGGACTAATTTCCAGACTAGCAACTGGTGTAAAACCCGCTTGTGAAAAACCTTGGGTAATTCCTCCCGCACCACAAAACAAATCTACAAAAGTATATTTAGATAATGGTTTGGTTGGGGAATTAATATCAACAAATATCTTATATGAATCAGAATTATCCTGATCTAATTCTCTTTTAATACGTTCATAGCGCCCCAGTTTGGGTTTTTTTTGCGGTTTAATGGGGTAATTATCCTCTTGAGGTAAAAAAGAAAGCTGTTTTCCTTGCATTCAATTATTTCTATGAACATGGGTTTGTATGTGACATATAGTCTACAATAAAATTAGGATATCAAAATTAGAAGTATGACTACTAAAATAAATCATGTAACCGCCACCTAAACAAGCGGTGATAGGAGATAACGAAGTAAATAAAATTATGGGTAAGCAGCGCGTTTTGTCGGGAGTTCAACCAACTGGTAATTTACACTTGGGTAATTACTTGGGTGCTATTCGCAACTGGGTAGAAATTCAAAACCAGTATGAAAATTTCTTTTGTGTGGTAGATTTACACGCTATTACAGTACCACATAACCCCGCCACTTTAGCGGCTGATACTTATACCATCGCTGCTTTATATTTAGCTTGTGGCATTGATTTACAACATTCTAACATTTTTGTGCAATCTCACGTTTCTGCCCACAGTGAGCTTTGTTGGTTGTTAAATTGCATCACTCCCTTAAATTGGTTGCAAGATATGATTCAATTTAAGGAAAAAGCTGTTAAACAGGGTGAAAATGTCGGTGCTGGTTTGTTGACTTATCCCGTTTTGATGGCTGCGGATATTTTACTTTATCAAGCGGATAAAGTTCCAGTGGGTGAGGATCAAAAACAACATTTAGAACTAACACGGGATATTGTTAACAGGTTTAATCATCAATTTGCTAAGAATAAACCTGTATTAAAGTTACCTGATCCTTTGATTAGAAAAGAAGGTGCAAGGGTGATGAGTTTAACCGATGGAACTAAGAAAATGTCAAAGTCTGATCCTTCGGAGTTAAGCAGAATCAATGTTTTAGATCCACCAGATCAAATTGCTAATAAAATTAAACGTTGTAAAACTGACCCTGTGCGCGGTTTAACTTTTGATGATCCAGAAAGACCAGAATGTAATAACCTGTTAACTTTGTATATGCTGCTGTCTGGGAAAACTAAGGAAGCGGTAGCTGTTGAATGTGCGGATATGGGTTGGGGTCAATTTAAACCCTTGTTGACAGAAACTACAATTAATGCTTTAAAACCGATTCAGGATAAGTATAAGGAGGTAATGGACGAAAAAGGTTATTTAGAGTCAGTGTTAAAAGATGGTAGAGAAAAAGCAGAGGCGATCGCCAATCAAACCTTAGCAGATGTAAAATCAGCATTAGGTTATACCGCAAAGTTGTAATTTTGAGGATCTAAGATCCTTGACTTCTCCAAGAAGTCGGGGATCTGTTTAAGCTAGAAAGTGTAATTCAGTTTACCTTGAAGAAAACCTCAAAATTAAATTTGCATTATGCAGGATAGTCATACAACCAGTACATTAAACAACTTCCGTAAAGCGGTACAAGCGGGAGAATTTTTAGTGACTGCGGAAGTTGCACCACCCAAAGGGGGAAACATCACCCATACCATTGAAATGACAGCGACTCTTAAGGGGAGAGTTCATGCTGTTAACATTACCGATGGTAGCCGTGCGGTGTTGGGAATGTCACCATTAGCAGCTTCAGCAATTTTATTGCAACATGGAATTGAACCGATTTGTCAATTTGCTTGCCGCGATCGCAATAGAATAGGATTACAAGCAGATTTAATGGGCGCTCATGCTTTGGGTATTCATAACATTTTAGCCTTAACCGGTGATCCTGTAAAAGCAGGAGATCACCCCGATGCAAAAGCCGTTTTTGATTTAGAATCTATCCGACTTTTACGGTTAATTAGAAACATGAATGAGGGTATGAATTTTAATAATAAAACCCTGAATGATGGCGCATTAGATTTATTTGCCGGTGCAGCAGTTGATCCACAGTCTAAAAGTTGGTCAGGTTTACAAAGTCGGTTTGAAAAGAAGATTGAAGCGGGAGCGCAATTTTTTCAAAGTCAATTAATTACAGATTTTGAAAAATTAGAAAAGTTCATGGATAAGATCGCATCTAGTTACAATAAACCAATTTTAGCGGGAATTTTTCTGTTGAAGTCTGCGAAAAATGCCCAGTTTATTAATAGAGTTGTTCCCGGTGTGAATATTCCTGATCATATTATTGAGAGGTTAGCAAAAGCGAAACATCCTTTACAGGAAGGGATGAAAATTGCTGCTGAACAGGTGCAGATGGCGCGGAATTTGTGTCATGGTGTGCATATTATGGCGGTGAAAAAAGAAGATTTGATTGTACCAATTTTAGATTTAGCAGGAGTGGGGAGAGTTAGTTAATTTTAAATTTTGGATTTTGGATTAGTTAATTTTAGCTATTCCAAAATCTTTCAGTTTGATTGTAAATTATCAAGTCAATATTCAAGGGAGATTTACAATGTCAAAAATCAAAATCTTACAAGAAGATCAATCTTATACTTTTCGATCTTATTTTGAATTACCCTACGAAGCTGACGAAATCTTAGCAGAGTTAGGTTATTCATTAGTGAAATCTCGTTTATCCCTACCTAAGATAACCAATAGTTTAGAAAAGTTCTTAGAAATAAAAAACAAATTAGATGATATTTTACCCTTTATTAATTTAAGTAATGAAACTGCTAGAAGAGAAACTTTAGTCTCACCAATTTTGTTAGAAATAGTTCATTATTGTCATTGCCAGTTAAGGATTGAATATCCTTTAAAGGTAAATGATTGGTTGAAAGGAACTTTGGATTATTTACTACGTTCTCAAAATAGTTTACTCATTATTGAAGCCAAAAATGATGACTTAACCAGAGGTTTTACTCAGTTAGCAGTAGAGTTGATTGCCTTAGCTGAAATTGAAACACAAAATATACTTTATGGTGCAGTAACAATGGGTGATATTTGGCGTTTTGGTAAATTAGATAAAAACCAAAAACAAATTGTTCAAGATATTAATTTATTTAAAATTCCTGATGATTTATTAGATTTAAGTCAAGTTTTAGTGGGAATTTTAGAATTAGAAAATAATGAAGCTAATTAAATGTTAATTTATAGTTAGGGTTTTCAGTTTATTTATCAAACCCTAATTACTATCCAAACTGCCAGATATTGCTAAACTAAAACAAACCTCAAAAAATCCGAGGACATAATGAAATTTACTACAGATCCTCCCTATACAGAAACCAGTCTCCCAGATCATACCCAACTTCCAGAAATTAATGGTACAAATTTTCAGGAACATCCCCAAAGCATTCTATTAACAAATTCCATCAAACCAGTATTACAAAAACGTCATCCCGATGGACAATATACCATAGGTCAAGATTGCGGTATTTACTGGCGTATTACCGACCCAACAGAACGCGGTGCAGAAGCACCAGACTGGTTTTATGTACCCAATGTTCCACCATTGTTAAATGGTAAAGTTCGCCGTTCCTATGTGCTTTGGCAAGAATATATTGCCCCATTAATTGTTTTAGAATTTGTTTCTGGGGACGGTACAGAAGAAAGAGATAAAACTCCTTGGCAGGGTAAATTTTGGATTTATGAACAAGTAATTAGACCTGCTTTTTATGGTATTTATGAAGTGAATAAAGCCAGTGTAGAAGTTTATGAATTAATTGGTGGACAATATCATTTATTATCAGCAAATGAATGGGGACATTATCCAATTACACCGATGGGAGTAGAATTAGGTATTTGGCAAGGACAATATCAAAATATGGAATTACCTTGGTTACGTTGGTGGGATTTAGATGGTAATTTATTATTGGATGGTGATGAAAGGGCAGAACAAGAAAGGCAAAAAAGCGATCGCCTCATTGCCCAACTACGTACTTTAGGTGTTGAACCAGAAGTTTAATATTTACAAATTAGTTGACAGTTGACAGGTGACAGGTGACAGTTGACAGGTGACAGTTGACAGTTGACTAATAACTAATAACTAATGACTAATGACTAATGACTAATGACTAACTTACAAATTACTTTCAATCAACTGTTTATACTCACTTTTTGCCTTAACACCTTTCAACTCTTTCACCAATTCCTTATCCTTAAATATTTGAACTGTGGGTGTGCCAATAATTCCTGCATTTGCAGCAATATCTTGATCTTGATCAATGTCAATTTCTACAAAGTGAATCCTACCATCAAATTCATCCACCACTTTATTTAAAATTGGTTTCAAAGTATGACAAGGACCACAACCAGGAGAAACATATTTAACTAACAACAGGCGATCGCTTTCATGGAATAATTTTCTTAACGCATAACCTCCAATATGGCGTGTTTCCTGTAAGTTAAATTCCGCTGCGGTTTCTGCTTTTTCCGTTTCTGGGTGGGGTGTTGTTCCTTCCAGTTGGGTTTGATGGAATTCATGAATTAAACTATTTGCAGATAACCACCTTTCTGCTAACAAAGCGGCCATACAACCAGTACCCGCAGCGGTGATAGCTTGTCTATATTCATGATCCTGGACATCACCAGCGGCAAATACACCCTCTACACTGGTCTTAACACCGCCTTCTTTAGTGGCAATGTATCCCACCTCATCCAGTTCTAATTGTCCCTCAAATAGCTCTGTATTGGGCTTGTGACCAATGGCGTAAAATAAACCCTTAGCTTTAATGGTGCTTTCTTCTCCGGTTTTGTTATTAATAACTTGTATACCGCTCATTTCTTCTTTACCATAGACATCCACCGCTTGGGTGTGCCAATGTACTTTAATTTTCGGGTTAGTTAATACCCGGTCTTGCATAGCTTTAGAAGCCCGCATTTTATCGGAACGGACTAACAAATGCACTAAAGAACCATATTTAGTTAAATAAATCGCTTCTTCTGCTGCTGAGTCTCCCGCACCTATCACCGCTAACTCTTGTCCACGAAAACAGGGTGTAGCCCCATCACAAATAGCACAAGCGGAAATTCCCCGACTCCAAAATTGTGTTTCACTTGGTAAACCTAAACGTTTAGCGGTTGCACCAGTAGCGATAATTAAACTATGGGCTTTTACTTCTCTGTCTGTGGAACGAATGGTAAAAGGACGCTGACTTAAATCAACGGATATCACATCTTCTGTATATAGTTCTGCTCCCCACCGTTCTGCTTGTGCCTTCATATTATCCATTAATTCTGGCCCGGTGATACCTTGGGGAAACCCTGGGAAGTTCTCAACCTCTGTGGTTGTCATCAGTTGGCCTCCTGGTAAACCCCCTTTTTGGAAACCTTCAAAGACGACGGGTTTTAAATTTGCCCTTCCTGCATAGATAGCAGCGGTGTATCCAGCAGGACCAGAACCGATAATTACTAGGTTTTCTACTTTGTTTTCTACTGTGGAATTTGTCATACTATTATACAAACTCATAACGACTATGGTTTAGTTAGTATAGCATAGAGTAGGTGACAGAGAACAGGTGAGGCAGTCCGGTCTTGGGGGTTTCCCCCAGGAGGAACTGGCGAACCCGAAGGGTGACAGGTGACAGAGTGAAAAGTCTTTACTACCTCATCTACAGTGATAGAAGTCTTAATTTTTAGGGAATAATTAATTTTGGGCTGTGTAGTTGGGTCAATATCTTTGCATAGTCCTTAAATATCAGCTGGTATCATAGTCAACAGATAATTAGGGGGAATTACCATGAATAATGCTAACTCTGAATTGTGGGATAAAATATACTAATTTGATTAGTTACAAAGTGTTAATTTTTGGATACATGAATTCATGTAAGTGTTATCTAGTAGGTTGAAGTTATTTTAAAAACTTATGTTACATTTCCTGTGGTCTGGTTATAATTTAACCGAAGGTTGTTATCAAAGATATGAATATTCCAACTTAGAAATAGCTAAATGGGCAGAATATTATTTAAGTCAGAAAACAAATTTTCACCAATCTAGTTGGTTAGCTGGTAAAGTAACAGATGATCCCGATGATATTTTAATTGGTCATCTTACTTGGTATACCAAGAATGTTGATATTGAGCAGCCAAGGTTGTTGAGAAATTGGGTAACAGATAATGCCCTTCATCCTGATCAAAAATGTCATCCTAATACATATATTTTATTTCCCTGGGTCCCTGAATTTCCTCCCAACTGGGTACAAAATATGCCCTTTTATGAACAGCAACTAAGGACTGTTAACAAAATTTTTGCTTTATGTGGAGAAATTTGGATAGACAAAACCTTTGCTAAACAAGATAATTCAATTCAATATGAAGTTAGAGAGAAATTAATTCACTCTAATATGGGAGTTGCTAGTCAAAATTTTCCTATTAAAAAAGAGAAATTTAATGAAATTGGAGAAAGACAACTAATTCATATTAGCAACCTTGCTGGTTACAAAGGATTTGATGTTACTTGCATGAGTTTGATGGGTTTAGATACTCTCCTTCATGTAGCCAGTCCTTCTTTAGACGCAGATGTAGGTTTATTTGAAGTTGATGTTAATGGTCAAGGTTTTGTATTTAACTTTTTGGGTGAAATTAATAATAATGATTCTGAATTTAACCACTGGGTAGTGGAAAATTGTGATTTTTATATTCATACAGGATATATGGATGCTCAAGCTACTACAACTTTAGAAAATGCTGCTAGAGGCTTAATTCCCCTAGTAACCCCTGAAAGTGGTTTTGCTTGTCCTGATGCGATTTATTTAACTTTTGATCCAGAGGAAAACCGAAAAATAATTGAATGGGCTTTAAATTTACCAGAAGAAGAACTAATTAAACGTAGTCAATTAATTAGAAGATACGTAGAAAAAGAGCATAATTGGCAGAATATTTATGATAAAATATGGAATGAAATCTTAATAGATATTGAAAGACGCAAAGCAAATTTATCAACATGAAAATAGTAAAATATTCATTGACTGCATTAATCAATTCATAAATAATTAAATCAAAAAACAATGGAATCACCAAAATATTCTCATCAAGTGAAAGCCGATCAAAGATTATATATCAATCGTCAAGAACTTTTAGAATTAGAAAGACAGATTCGCCTTAAACGACATATTGAAAGGTACGCACTTTTACGACAATTTGCTCAAGGAGTAATTTGTGATGCTGCTTGTGGTTGTGGATATGGCAGCTTTTTACTATCAACTAATCCTGATGTCGAGTTTGTGATTGGACTAGATGCAGATTCAGCAACTATTGATTATGCACAACAAGAATACAGCAGTGATAAAACAGAATTTTATGCTGCTGATTTAGATAACTGGGTATCTCCTCGCCCTATTGATATGTTATTTTCTGTAGAAACAATTGAACACCTTAAAGATACATCTGTTTTACCAAAATTTGTAGATCGTAATGGGATTAATCATGTAATTTTAACCTATCCATCTAAAAAGACTTCTCATTACAATCCCTTTCATTTACATGATTTCAAATTACAGGATGTTTTGAATTTATTTGATAAATTCATCTGTTATAAACATTTCAATTGGGAATATGAATTTGATGTTGTTTTCTTAGTCAGAAAACCATAAACAATTTAACGGTTTTACAATAAACTAATTTTGATATTAGGTTGTATATTGAAACCTAGTATCAATAATACTAGATTAAGTATCAGCCATTATCATCAGACAATTTATAAAAGGAACTAACTATGAATAATGCTAAATCTGATATATGGGATAAGATTCGTCAGCAATTTGATAATTCTCCTTATCCAAGAATACCCCTAGATAAATCTCCTAAAAATGATCGTAGTTATCTATATATTCATAGCTTAGTAACTGCTTATTACCAGAGAAATCAAAAAGTTATAGATACTCAAGACAAAATTATACTAGATGCTGGATGTGGTAGTGGTTATAAATCCTTAGCTTTAGCAGAAGCTAATCCAGGAGTAAAAATTATCGGTATTGATATTTCCGCAGAGTCGGTAAAACTTGCAGAACAAAGATTAAAATATCATGGGTTTGATAATGCTGAATTTTATGTTTTATCAATCTATGACTTACCTGATTTAAAGTATAAATTTGATTATATTAACTGTGATGAAACATTATATCTTATGCCCGATATAATTGCTGCATTACAAGCAATGAAAGCTGTATTAAAACCAGAAGGAATTATTCGCAGCAATCTACATAGTTCAAGACAAAGATTTCCATTTTTTCGCGCTCAAAAACTATTCTCTCTCATGGGTTTAATGGATGAAACACCAGGAGATTTAGAAATTAGTCTAGTAGTAGAGACGATGAAAGCATTGAAGAATAATGTCAATCTCAAAATGACAACCTGGACTGCTGAAGACGAAAAAGACGATGCACAAGAAGCAATTTTAGTAAATTATTTATTACAAGGAGATAAAGGTTTTACTATTGAAGATATGTTTTCAGCTTTAAATGCTGCGGAATTAGAATTTATTAAAATGCGAAATTGGCGTAGATGGGACTTAATGAGTTTATTCAAAGAACCAGATAACTTACCTGCATTTCTGGGAATGAGTCTACCGGAAATTTCTACAGAAGAACACTTAAAATTCTTTGAACTACTACACCCCATTCATAGATTACTAGATTTTTGGTGTGGACATCCCCAAGCAGGACATGAATTTGTTCCTCTTGCTGAATGGACTGATATAGAATGGGAAAATGCTACAGTA
>RDXV01000008.1 GCA_004292695.1 Nostocales cyanobacterium
TTTTTTGCAAATTCATGAGGCTTGTACATGAGGTCAATGTCTATACTTCAACCTTATTGTACATTTTTGTCTACACTTTCTTTATCTAAGGACTTGCTCATAAAATAGCTATCAGTAATCAGCTTTTACCTACAGTTATATAGGTTTCAATACTTTTCGTTCAACTAATAACAATGAAATTTGTAGGTTGGGTTAAGGAAGGTTCACGCAGGTTGCCGAAGGCATAACCCAGCCTACGAAAATCCATAAGTAAATATCTGATGCTGGAAAGCGTGAATCACAGCAAGCCCTATTTAGCGAGTCATTCCCCAGAATTTACCTATTTGGTTAAAGAAACTGAATAAAAAAATAAACATATAAAGTCTTTACAAATACTGTTATATGCGAGATACTAACTAATATATAACTTGCTACATCAAGCTATAAACAAGAAGTTAAAGGTCAAACAAGATAAAATTGGGCGATTAATCAAGGAACTGCGGTAACACGCTAAACCTAATCAAGAAATTTGTATCTGATACTATGTTACTTATAATACTTTTAGCCGTTGGGGAAATGGGGGTTGATATATTGCTATGAATCTACAACAAACTCAACTTCAAATTTATCAATTTAAACAACAGATGACTTTAACTCTAAATGATCCCAAATCTGTAAAGTTACAAGTTAAAAATATCAACTTAATTCAGAAACAACTCAGAGCGATTAAAAAAGAAGTAAACTTAGCCATTAAATTAATCAATCAGCAAGCTGCACAAACTACACCTGATAGTTTTATCTCTGTCGGGTTAGATTTATTTGGTAAACGTAAATTAGCAGGCCAGTTAAGACAAAGTACCAGAAGGGCTATTCAGTCAGAGAAAATTAGCTTGAGACAACCTTATATGGATGTCAAAGATTATATTGATCAGGTAATTTTAGAAGGTGATAAATTGAAGCTACAAGCAGAACGCTATTTGTCAGATTTTTAGGATAAGTTAAATCTTGAAATTTGATAAAAGTAATATATTTTTAGTTTTATTAATCATATAATTCACACTCAATATTAAATTATTAAATTATTAAATTATGGAAAAGATGGTAAATTAGGCGATTGTAACATTATGAGCAAAAGTCACAAAGTAATTGATAAAATACAGATGAAGGTGCATGATGAGAACACAGACAAATATAGAAATCAATGGTAAACCTGGATTACTATGGGGTAATCTCATAGTTCCAGCAGCGGGTAGATCAAAGATTACAATTAAAGTTGTTGGTAATTTATTACAAACTAATATTCAATCATCTTACGGTTTAGAAAAAAAGGATATTCAAACCCGGATTCAGGATATCAAGTCCATTGAAATAGCCTCTGGTCCATTAGCATGGTTGTTAGTTTTAGGATTTTTCACTCTATTTTTTTATGGTATCGGTATTATCTTCATTATTTTGTACTTCTTTATTAGACAACGTTGGTTAATTATTTACACCAGCACAATTCATATTATCTTGTTCTATAAAAAGACTCAAAATGTAGAAGAATTTAGAACTATCCTGTTGAAACTGGCACACCAGCTTAACTCACAACCTTTATCAAAAACACAGCCTCCAGCACCACCTAGAATACCTGGAAAAACAACTATTCAGTAGATTCGATAGTTGCAATTACCATTCCCAAAACCCTCACCAATTCTGAGAGGTTATTTTAAAAGTTTTGGATCGTGATTTTAGATACTTGCACTCAACAGCCCATTGATTGATTAAATTTTGAATGAGCATTTAGCCCTATGAAACCTATTTTAAATACCACTGTATTAACAGCAATTACTTTATTGTCATGGCAAATTATCACTACCAAAACATTAGCACAAGAAGTCCGAAAAGATAGCACAATTCCCTCCGAAAAAGATGCCATCGCCCTCATGCAAAATATCTGTGGAGCGGGAAATATTGTCAAAGAACAAGGAAGAATAGGTTGTAAAAAATGCCCGTCGTTTACTCGTTATAGTGGTGACAGTGGTGGTAGTTTAACATCTGTAGTTTATGGCAGTTTTACTAAAGCCGGTAGTCGGGAAGCATTGGTAGATTTGGGAGACTGTGAACCCCGTGTCAGTAATTGGGGAGGTTCTGTTTTATTGCGTCGTACTAATCAAGGCTTGTCTAGAATTCGATATGAACAAGGATTACGTTCTCATAGTTGTTTAAAAGTCCCCAATAAAACAGGTCGTGATTCCCTAGTTTGTGAAGGTTCATATACGGGACAGGGTTATTTCATTACATGGCTTGAACATATAGAACTAGGTACAACTAAAACTAAAAATATCAATCTATTAAAGGTTGAATCTAACACAGCTACTTGTCGTCCACCATTTTATGCTGTAGGAATTCAAGATTTTATGTTGCAAGACACCAACCAAGATAGACTTGCTGACCTGGTTGTAAAAGTCACAGAAGCTAGAGAACCAAAAGATACTACTAGAAGCAGTGATGACCAGTGTGAACCAAAATTATCTGAGTCTAAATTACATCAACTGACATTTTTGAATAATGGTCAATCTTTCCAAGCTACTCCCAATACTGCTCATTTAATCAAACAATTCGGGTTTGTTGAATAACCTCTGCTTCACCAACTCCACCCCCAAGGCGATCGCCGCTTTCATACTTGTAGCATCAGCAATACCTTTACCCGCAATATCAAACGCAGTTCCATGATCCGGTGATGTTCTCACAAACGGTAAACCAATAGTAGTATTTACCGCCCGATCAAAAGCCATTAATTTTACAGGTATTAAACCCTGATCATGGTAAAGCGCCAAATAAGCATCAGCCAAATTTTTAACATCTGAATTCCCATACCAAGCTAAACCCGGTTTTACCCACATGGTGTCCGGTGGTATGGGTCCTTCTAAATGTAAATGTGGTCTTTTTTGTCTTTCCTCTTCCAACCAAGGAATTAACCAATCTACTTCTTCCCTTCCCAACTGTCCCATTTCTCCACTGTGGGGATTTAAACCCGCGATCGCAATTCTCCCATTTTTAATGCCAAAATCTCTTTGTAAACATTCCTCTAATAAATCTAATTTTTTGCTTAACAATTCCGGTGTTAAAGTTGCAGATACTTGACATAAAGGAATATGTGTAGTGGCAAGTAAAGCTCTTAAAGTCCAACCAGTAACAGGCGATCGCCCCACAAACAACATCCCAAACCGCTCCACACCCGCTTTTTCGGCTAAAAGTTCCGTTTGTCCCGGATAATCAAAACCAGCCGCCTTCCAAGCAGATTTAGCGATAGGTGCTGTGACAATACCATCAAACTCACCTGCCAAAGTTAGATTTATAGCAGACTCCATATAAGCAAAACTCGCCGCCCCACTAGCAGCATTACCCACCCCAGTCACAACATCCCCAGAGTTAGGTACATCCACATCAATCACATTTAACTGCTCAGGATTTACCAACCCAGAATTATCACTAATATTAGCTGTTAAATTTTGATAACTTCGTCTCAGTAAATTCAGACTACCAACCACCACCAAATCACAACATTCCCGCACCAAAGGATCAGCCAAAGCCTTTAAAATCACCTCTGCACCGATACCCGCAGGATCACCCATAGTCACAGCTAAACGTGGATTAGTCATAAAGAATTTAGAATTTAGAATTTAGAATGAAGAATGGGGAATTAATTGGTAAAAATCTTTTCTTCCCCTATCTCCCCTGCTCCGCAAATCTCAGATTCAATCTAAATTAGCTGCTAAACTACTTTAGAATTATTTATGAGAGTCTCAGCTTAGAGACAGTACAAGAACTGGTT
The DNA here is from genome assembly GCA_004292695.1 of Nostocales cyanobacterium. Lineage (GTDB taxonomy): Bacteria > Cyanobacteriota > Cyanobacteriia > Cyanobacteriales > Nostocaceae > Okeanomitos. Next base: position 3,797 of record RDXV01000008.1, read on the forward strand.
TCCTGTCACTTACCAGACTAGCAAAAATGAGATTTGATTCATCAAACTAAATTTAGCAGTCTCATCAGTTATGGGAAACCTCAACAAACACTTCACAAAGGAGAACCACAGCAAATGGGCGGCGAAATCTTAAACGCAGCTATGTTATCTTTCGGCTTAATCTTCGTAGGTTGGGGCATCGGTGCTTTACTACTAAAAATCCAAGGCGCTGAAGAATAAGACGATGATGGGGAGAGGGGGAGATGGGGAGATGGGGTGAGTGGGAGAGGGGGTGAGTGGGTGAGTGGGTGACAAAATTAATTCTGACTCCTGAACTCCTTGAACTCCTCGATCTCCTGACTCCTTGAACTCCTTGAACTCCTCGATCTCCTGACTCCTTGAACTCCTTGAACTCCTTAAAAAATGTAAAGTTTTGTTTCTATAACTAATTCTGTTAAAATTCTTATCATAAAACATTAAAATATATAATCTTCTCCATGACATTATTGATTGTCGGTGCTACAGGCACATTAGGAAGACAGGTAGCTCGTCGTGCTATTGACGAGGGATATAAGGTACGTTGTTTAGTTCGTAGCGCCAAAAAAGCAGCATTTCTCAAAGAATGGGGTGCAGAACTGGTTAAAGGTGATTTATGCTATCCCCAAACCTTGGCAGGAGCATTAGAAGGTGTAACAGCAGTGATAGACGCTTCCACCTCTCGCGCCACAGATTCCTTAACAATTAAACAAGTAGACTGGGACGGTAAAGTATCATTAATTCAAGCTGCCAAAGCCGCTGGTGTAGAGCATTTTATATTCTTCTCTATTCTTGATGCTGATAAATACCCCAATGTACCCTTAATGGAAATTAAGCGGTGTACAGAATTATTTTTAGCTGAATCTGGCTTAAACTATACCGTGTTAAGATTAGCTGGGTTTATGCAAGGTTTAATTGGTCAATATGGCATACCCATCTTAGAAAATCAACCAGTGTGGGTAACAGGTTCTTCCTCACCTATTGCTTACATGGATACCCAGGATATTGCTAAATTTGCTATTCGCGCTCTCAGCGTACCAGAAACCAGAAAACAAACTTTCCCAGTGGTTGGTACTCGCTCTTGGAGTGCAGAAGAAATAATTAATTTATGTGAACGCTTATCTGGTAAAACAGCAAGAGTTACCAGAATGCCATTAGGTTTACTGCGTGGTGTACAAAATTTATTAAGATTCTTCCAATGGGGATGGAATGTAGCTGATAGACTAGCATTTTCTGAAGTGTTAGCCAGTGGTAAGGCGTTAAACGCACCGATGGATGAAGTTTATACAACCTTTGGCTTAGATAAACAACAAACCGCCACAGTAGAAACATATTTGCAAGAGTATTTCAGCCGGATTATGAAAAAGCTGAAAGAATTAGATTACGAAAAAACTAAAACCAAAAAGAAAAAAGAGAAAAAGACACCTTTTAAACAGTCTTCAAAAGTTAATAGTCAATAAAATTTACGACTAATGACTAGATTAGTCAAAAATGTGTAACCATTACATAAATATAAAGCAGAGCCTAAACTTGGATATTTGAATGTGCCGAAAGCAGGCATTATCTACAACGACGTTAAACCGATAGCCACCCGAACCGCTATCGAACTCAAAGACCAGCTAACCGCAGCTGGTTGGGATGTGTTCATGACAGCCAGCATCGGTGGTATATTGGGCTACTCTGATCCAGATAGTCCTATATGCCACACCCCGGTGGAAGCTATCACACCCCCTGGTTTTGATTCAGAAATGAAGTTTGCAGTGGTATTAGGGGGAGACGGTACTGTATTAGCAGCTTTCCGTCAAGCTGCCCCCTCTGGTATACCATTGTTAACAGTGAATACTGGTCACATGGGATTTTTGACAGAAACCTACCTGAACCAGTTACCCCAAGCCATAGAGCAGGTAATGGCAGGAGAGTATCAAATCGAAGAACGAGCTATGCTCACTGTCAAAGTGTTAAGGGGAGAAAAAACACTTTGGGAAGCACTATGCTTAAATGAAATGGTAATACATCGAGAACCATTAACCTCGATGTGCCATTTTGAAATAGTAATAGGTAATCATGCAGCTGTGGATATAGCCGCAGATGGTGTAATTGTTTCCACTCCCACAGGTTCTACAGCATATTCTTTAAGTGCTGGTGGTCCAGTCATCATGCCTGGTGTACCTGTATTGCAATTAGTACCAATTTGTCCCCATTCCTTAGCTTCTAGAGCTTTGGTATTTCCCAATAGTCAACCAGTGAATATCTATCCAGTAAATGTACCGCGAATGGTGATGGTGGTAGATGGAAATGGTGGGTGTTATGTGATGCCAGAAGATCGAGTATATTTAGAGCGTTCAGCTTACAGTGCTAAGTTTATTCGTTTACAATCACCAGAGTTTTTCCGTATCCTACGAGAAAAATTAGGTTGGGGACTTCCTCACATTGCTAAACCCAATTCTGTAGAATTACCATAATTCAGTTGTCAGTTATCAGTTATCAGTTATCAGGTCAAAAATTCTTTTCTTCCAGAATTAATATTTGACCAACTGTATCTAAAATATAAAAATCGAAAAAGTAGCTTAATATATTTTAAATTACCCAATTACCAATTACCAATTACCAATTACCAACTAATATGATTCCTGTACTTAGTAACTGTGTGTTGTTGGTTGAACCTGATGAGAGTCTTGCTAGTCAACTAGCTTATGATTTACAAGAAGCAGGTTATGAAGCTATTGTTGCTAATAATGCCAGCAGCGGTTTACAACAATGTCGGGAAATTCAACCAGCATTAATTGTTATAGACAGAATGTTAAGTGGAGAATCAGGAATATCCCTATGTAAAAATATTCGCATTACAGGACAACGCTCCCCGATATTAATTTTAATGGCTAGAGATACTATTGATGATCGAGTAGCTTGTTTAGAAGCTGGTGCTGATGATTATATTCTTAAACCTTATCGTTCTGAAGATTTTTTACAGTTAGTGCGTCTGTATCTTAAACCGGATGTTGATACTAATGAACAATTACGTTTTGGCGATTTAGTGTTAGAGATTGGTTCGCGTCGCGCTCTTCACAATGGTAAAGTCATTGAGCTAACAATGAAAGAATTTGAACTATTAAAATTTTTTATGGAACATCCCCGTGAGGTTTTAACCCGTGAACAAATTTTAGAAAATGTTTGGGGTTACGACTTTATGGGAGAATCTAATGTTATAGAAGTATATATTCGCTACTTACGTTTAAAAATGGAAGAGGAAGGGCAAAAACGGCTAATTCAAACCGTGCGCGGTGTAGGTTATGTGTTAAGAGAATCTTAAAATTTATCAACTAGAAGTTAATATTCAGCACCTAGCTAACAGCTTTTATATCTTTATTTAAGTTCTAGTTACCAATTACCAATTACCCATTACCAGCGCCAACTAAAATGATAAAAAGTTAATATATTATTTACTATATTTATTTTTGTTTAAGTAAATTTATTTTCAGGCGATTTACTTTTATACTATAGCCATAGTAAATCATGACTAATAGTTATTGGGAATCTACAATGGAAAAATTCACGAAAACATTAACTTTTTATGTGTTGTTGTTAGAGGCTTTGTTACTGGGAATAGGATCTGCTCATGGTGAGTCATTATCGGTAAAATCATCAACGAAAATAGAGAATTTACCTCAATCCAGTTTACCATCATCCCGAATATGGGTGATGAATAAAAATAAACAGTTAGAAAGAAAAAATTTTACTTGGGTAGTAGAAGATCCTCAAAAATCCAGACAACAGCCATTTTTGCAAATTGCAAATAACAAAGGTAAATCACCAAAAAAAGGTGAGTCTAAATCTCAACCACCAAAAGCTAAAGGTGATTTAAAAGATTTTGATGAGGTGGTTAAAGATACTGAAAAATCAGAAGGGGTTTTTACAATTTATCGTAATAAAGAGAATAACAAAATTTACCTAGAAATTAAACCAGAACAATTAAATAAGAACTTTCTAGCCGCAGCAACTTTAGAATCTGGAATTGGAGAACAAGGAATTTATAGCGGTTTACCATTGCAAGATTTTTTGTTTTATTTCCAAAAACTAGATAACAAGCTGCAATTTGTGGTAAGAAATGTTAATTTCAGAACCAATGAAGGAGATCCACAGAAAATATCTGTAGCGAGATCATTTAGTGATTCAGTTCTTTATAATTTGAATATTCAAAGTATTCATCCAGAAAGACAGACAATTTTAATTGATTTAGGGGATTTACTGTTAACTGACTTAGCGGGATTATCTGCCAGTATAGAATTGTCAACCAGTCCAGATCAATCTTATTTTGGTAAAGCTAAAGTTTTTCCCCACAACTTGGAAGTACAATCAATTTTTAACTTTACATCTGCTGGTAAAGGACAAAGTTTAGATGTTTTAGCTGATAGTCGCGGGTTTACTTTAAGGGTTCATTATAGCTTATCAGAATTACCAAATAATAACTATCAACCAAGGTTGGCAGATGATAGAGTTGGATATTTTATTACTGCTTATCAAGATTTATCCAGAAAAGATATTAATGATCCATTTGTCCGTTATATTAATCGCTGGAATTTAGAAAAACAAGATCCTAATGCAGCGGTTTCAAAACCTAAAAAACCGATAGTTTTCTGGATAGATAATGCTGTACCTTTTGAATATCGAGATGCGATAAAAGAAGGTGTATTAATGTGGAATCAGGCATTTTTGAAAGCTGGTTTTCAAGATGCTATTGAAGTTAAACAAATGCCTAGCGATGCAGCTTGGGATGCTGCGGATATTAGATATAATACCATTCGTTGGATTAATACTGTAGATGGTTATTTTGCCCTTGGTCCTTCCCGTGTGAATCCTTTAAATGGTGAGATTTTAGATGCGGATATTTTAATAGATGCCAGTTTTGTGAGAGCTTTAAGGAAAGAATATAAACAGATTGTTTTACCAAATGTAACCACTAATTCTACTAATATTCCTACTTTGTCTGCATTAATGAAAACTCATCCATTGTGTAGTCAAGAACAGGAGAAAACAAAAGGTTTAATTGGTAATTTATCCAAGTTAGCTGGTGAATATGATTTGTGCTATGGGATGGAGTCAGCGAATCAATTTGCTTTTGGTGCTTTGGCGATGTCAATGTTATCAAATACTGCACCAACGGAAGCACAAATGAAAGATTATGTCCATCAATATTTGCGTTTAATTGTTGCCCATGAGGTAGGACATACTTTAGGTTTAAGACATAATTTCCGGGGTAGTAATTTGTTACCTCCAGAGGAAATGAATAATCCTTTAGTTACCCAAACTAAGGGTTTAACAGCTTCGGTAATGGATTATATTCCTCCTAATATTGCCCCTAATGGTACAACTCAAGGTGACTTTTTTCCTGATCAAGTGGGTAGTTATGATATGTGGGCAATTGAATATGGTTATACTTCTTTTGGTGTGAAAAGTACCGCCGCAGAAAAACCTTTTTTAGCGGAAATTGCCAAGAAGTCAGAACAACCAGAGTTAAGTTATTCACCAGATGAAGATACTTCAGAAATTGATCCGACATCTGCACCTTGGGATAATAGCGGTAATGTGTTGGTTTATTCTCAATGGCAGTTAGATAATTCTCTGTTAATGTGGGATAAATTAAATCGGGTATCTCCTACTGCTGGTGAAGATTATAGTGATGTGAGAGACCGGTTTAATACAATTTTTGGTAATTATTTACGGCAGTTATATTACACAAGTAAGTATATCGGTGGACAGTCTTTTTATCGAGTTGATCCTAGTGATAATAGGGAACGTTTACCATTTGTACCAGTTCCGGTAGAACAACAAAGACAGGCTTTAGATACTTTACAAAAGTATGTTTTTGCAGAAAAAGCGTTTAATTTTTCTCCAGATTTGTTAAATAAATTAGCACCTTCACGGTGGTTACATTGGGGTAGTAGTCCCAAACAAGGACGTTTAGATTATCCAGTTCATGATTTAGTGTTGTTTACCCAAAGTATTGTTTTAAGTGATTTACTTTCTGGCGATCGCCTATCGAGAATGAAGGATCTAGAATTAAAAAGCAAAGCTGGAGAAGCGTTAACTATTCCAGAGTTATTTACTACTTTACAAACTGGTATTTGGAGTGAGGTTTTACAACCCAAAGGAAGATTACAAATCTCTAGTTTACGAAGAGGTTTACAACGGCAATATGTGAACTTTTTAACTGCAATGGTGTTAAGACAAGCGGATGTACCGGAAGATGCGAGGACTTTAGCATGGTACAAACTCAAACAATTGGATGTAGCATTAAAAAGGGTGAAGTCTGATGATGAATATACCAAAGCTCATTTATTAGAAACCCGTAATCGCATTGAGAAAACCTTGGATGCACCATTGCAGGGTAATTAGTAATTGTTGACTGGGTGAGGGAAAAAGATAATTAATCTTGAAACTGAACCCAGTCATAAATCAATAATATATTTCCTATTCCCTACTTCCTATTTTCTATCTTCCTCACAAGAATGTACACTAGGAGTCAAAGTAATTAAATCATCAATATTTCTTCGCATAGTCTGACAAATATCATCCAAAGGTAAATCATTAGCATCATAACCAAAGGGATTTTCAATTTCCAAACCAATCGCTTCTATTCCTAATAAAGTAAAACTAACTAAAGCAGTAATTACACCAGTCCACCATTCCAAACTTTCCACTAATTGAAATGGTAATAACAAACAATAAAGTAATAACAATTGTTTAAGGTGAATAGCATAAGCTAAGGGAATAGGTGTTTTTAAAATTCGTTCACACGAACCTAAATTATCTACCAAAATATTAACTAATTTTTGCATTGCTGCTAACTGATAACTATTAAGACAATTGCGGTTATATTGCTGTTGTAAATAATCACTAATCCAAAAAGCCACTTCTAAGGGAGGATTATTCATTGTTTGTAAATTCAAATAACAGGAATTAGGAACTATTTCTGCTAATTCTTCATTAATAGGTTCTCCCCGTAAATGTAATTTAGTTGCCACGGCAAAAGCTAATAATAATTTTAAAGCCTTAATTTTATTCTCTTTATCATCTATAGCAATTTCCTCTACAGATACCCAAATTTGTCGGGCAAGGTTACGGACTGTATTCACTATAGAACCCCAAATTTTTCGCCCTTCCCAAAACCGCTCATAGGCTGTATTGGTTCTAAATACTAATAATAAACCTAAAACAATACTGGGAATTACAGTTCCTAAAATTGGTTGAGAAACAGGAAGTTCAAAATAATGAAGGATGGAAATTAAAATACCAAAAATTCCACAAGCAATAACTCTTTTATAAATTGCTGTAATTACAGAACCTTTAATCTGTAAAGCTACTTTAAACCACTGTAATTTTTCATTGTTCATAAACTTTTTTAGCAATTAAATCAGATATTCTGAAATTTTAAAATCACGTACAATATTAGATTGGCAGGCAGGATGCCCACCCCACAAGGATTTTATAATTATGATTTATCTCTCATGGGCATGAAATCTGCTGTAGATAATAATTGATATAACAAAACCGCCTATATGATTTTTTTGAGAATTTTTAATCTCTTATATAGACGGCTGAAAAAAATTCCAATTTGTAATAGACAAATTTAATAGCCATTAAAAATGGTGAGATTGCTATTAACAAAATCAATAGCAATTGATAATTAGCAATTACCAATTACCAATTACCAATTACCAATTAACAGTTATCTAAATCAGGCGCTACCAGTGAAGGCAACTTCTGGAAACTTCAACTGTGCTTCAGCCATTGGGCGTTTCCGGCCTTCTTCTTGCCAGTAGTTAATCACTTCAGTTGCTTTATTTAGCAGTTCAACGCGATCAATATCGGTGATCCAATGTTTGGATTCTAACTCTTTTTTGAGTTCTTCCCAGGCATCGTTTCTAGGCCAAAAGAAGTATTTAGTTAAGGGACTTGAGCCTTTACCGACCACTTGGTCAACTGCTAGGGCTACGTTCTCATCTAACCAGAGAATTTTTAAGATAAATTTGGACAATCGTACCTCCGGGACTATTCCGGCTATAACTTACTAGGTTTCCAATCTCCTATTCTAACTTAATATCCGCCCAATTAACAATTAACCACTACTAAATTACCAATTCTTGAGGGGAGACAAAGAAGCTAAAGTTGAGATTGGGTGAAGGGTGTAGGAGTTTTTCCGTTTTCTTTCACTATTAATGCTACTATCAACCAGAGTATGATGTGGGTTTCGCCTTTTTAATTTTGTATCGCCATAAAACCGCTAAACCTAAACATCCCAAACCTAAAATACCAAGATTTTGTGAAGATTCTGGTACACTTTTGGTTTTAGTCTCAGAAGAAGTAAAAGAATTTGAATCATCAGAATTTGAACTAGTTATTTTATCTGGATAATAAAATTGTAAGGCACACCGACGGTAGAAATCAGCATATAAATCATAAGCATTAACTGGCTGTGAAGTTTTCATGACACCAATAAATACAGATAACAGTGTGGCACTAAATAAAGCACTGCTGCTTAAAGTCAACAAAATTTTCTGATAAGTTAAAGACTTAAACATGATTTTCTCCATTTGTTATTTGCTATTTATTTTGTGATTTAGGAACGAGAATTAGCGCGAAGTTCCCATAATATAATGACAGCAATAATTAAAGATACTATCAAAATATGAGAATGTAAAAACCCATAAATCCAAAAAATTAATTGGCTAATCACCCAAATTGTATAAACAATACTCAAAGGAGCATATAAAGCTAAAATTAATTTATCTTTCGGTTGTTCATAAATTGGGTAGCCTTTGGATAAATTACTGTAGAAGCGAAAAGAGCGATCGCGTAAATTTTCAATCCCTGTCATTGTCACTAATAAATAGTAACCATCATATTTATTTAAGGGATTCAAGTTTAGTAAAATAGTCCATTGTGCAGCTATCATCATTACATAACTACCCACATTTAACCAGCTATCTTTTAATCCTATATCTAAACTAGAAAGACTCCAAATTAACCAAGCTACAGCCCAAATAAATAATTGACAAATTATTCCTGCGGCCATAACCAATATTTGGTGTTTACGCTTTGTTAAACCATAGGCATCAGTGGTAATTGTGTATGCTCCAGGAATCAAAAAAATAAACATCATACCTATTTCTGGAACAATACCACCAAAATGTTTTAAAGTAAAGCCATGAGCTAATTCATGTAATGAAACTACAAACATCATGAAAAGAGCAAAGGGAAATATTAAATACCAGTTATAACTGTCCCAAATTATCTTACCTGCTGCTCTAATTTCTGGGTATTCATGGATATTTACTAAAATAGCAACAGTGATAAATTGAGTTAATAAAAATGCAAAAGTTTTAGTAAAAATAAACTGCACTTTATCCACATGATTATTTAACCATAGATCAGGATTACACAAGGGAAAATCAAAATAGATTAATTTTAATGGTGTCCATTTCTTTTGAGGAGGTTTAGCTTTGGTAGTTCCTTCTAACATCCCTTTTGCTGTGAGAATTTCTAACAAATATTCAATTTCTTTAATACTAATTCCATGTTTAGCTGCAATTTGATGAAGTGATAATTTTCCCAAGTCAGAAATTACCGCTTGATGATAACTAGAAACCTGTAAATAAGTGACATCTTCAGGGTTACGTAAACGCCACTTTTGTTGTACCATGTCTGGTAGCCAATGAACAACAGATTTTAATTTAGGACTAAGTTGTTCTTCCGATATTTGAGAATTTTCAGGATTTTCAATTTCAAATTTAATTACCCCTAAAACTATCAACTTACGCAATAATTTTTGTAACCATTGATTATCATTAATATCTAAAAATTGTTCTTGACAAATTGCTTGAATTTGAGAGACAGTATATTGTCCGGTAAAATATTGTAAAGCATAACCAACAATACCAGAAAATTCATAATAACGATCATCTGATTTAGATTTTAAAGTAAATTGATCAGTATTTTCCATTGGTAATAAATCCCAATGATTGAAAATATCAGGACATACAAAATTATGAAAATTAGTTGAATCTGGTAGATGATTTATTTGCATATAGTTTGATAAAATGAATGTTTTTACTAATAGATCCCCCTTAAAAAGGGGGACTTTAAAGAATTTAAAGAATTTACTCCTCTTCTTATACCATTTCTTTATGAGCTTGTGCCGAATTTTTTGATATTGTATTTCTTTCTTCGCTTCCTTCATGTCTTCGTGGTTCATTTATTATCTAAATTTAGTGCATCTTCATACAGAATTGGTATTAATAGTAACTTTCAAGAATTTAGCCCCTCTTTTTAAGGGGGGTTGGGGGGATCTAAAATTGTGATTTAAACACCGGATAACCTTCAGGAGTTCTCACAATTGAACCATCAGGATTTTTTTCCACCTCAGCAAAAACATATTTACCATTTTGATCTTTTTTAGGTTGTGGTTTACCACCTATAATTTCATAAACTGGTGGATGAAATTGTACCAAACCTTGATACTCAAATATATTTCCTTTTTCATCATATAAAACTGGATAAACTACTAATTTATCATGATCAAATATATATTGATTGGTGTCTAAATCTAATAATGGTGTGGGATAAATTGGTAAACCTTCACTAGATAAAATAGGTTCTCCTTTTTCGTTTAATAATGGATAATGAAAAACTACTTCACCTTGGGAATTGCGTACAAGTTCCTGAGTTTTAATGTCTTTTAAAGGTAATGCAGAAGGAACAGGAGGTAATTCTGGTAATTCTAACTCTGGATGGGGAGGATATAAACTAGGTAATTCTGTATTTTCAGGAATAGTAAATCTCTGAATATATTGAGTGGCAACTTTTTTAAACCCCAGACGGGTAACTAATGCTTGCATCCCTGTTTGATCTTCAGAAATTAACACATCAATATCTGTAACTTTCATTTCTGCTGCTTTTTTGAAAGCGGAATTAACAAGGAGTTTGACATTATCTGCTAAACGATGTTCTTCTTGAATATAAATTCCTAAAACTGAACCTACACGACGGGGTTTTAAAGGATGTCCAAAATTATGTCTATCCATTAAACTTGCAGGTTCATTTGGTGGTGGTGCTTCATCATAGAAGTAGATAGACATGAAACCGACGGCGGTTTTTTGTTGGCCGTTTTCATGTTCTAAAATCCAGGTAAAATTAAGTGGTTGTAAAAGTTGATAAGCAGCGTAATTTTCAAAATTGAAGTTATCTTTAATGACAATTGAGGGATCAACTTTGGCGCGATCTGCGAAGAACTCGGACATTAAGGGAGCGAGGGTTTTGTGGTCTTCTAAGGTTGCTAAACGGTGGTTGTATGTCATGGTTTTATATGGAATAAGGTTTAATAGATCCCCCTAAATCCCCCTTAGAAAGGGGGACTTTGACTCTTCTCTTGTTCCCCCCTTTTTAAGGGGGGTTAGGGGGGATCAAATTTAACAACTCCTGACAAACCCCCTCAAAATCATGTAAAACTTGCTCATTAGTAAACCTCATAATCTTTAATCCATAACCTTCTAAGATACTACTTCTTTCCCGATCATAAATTTTACCCTGTTCCGTATAATGACTTTCTCCATCAACTTCAATTACTAACTTTAAAGATGCACAATAAAAATCAACTATAAAATGATCTATTGGCCGTTGTCTCAACACTCTTACAGGGAAAGTTCGCAAAAACTGCCAAAGTTTCTTCTCTGCTGGAGTGGGGTTTTGCCTCATTTTTTTGGCTATGGGAATTAGTTCTGAGTTGTAAGGTAGATGAAAGTCGGTGGTGTTTAAAGTCATGGTTTTGATCCCCCCAACCCCCCTTAAAAAGGGGGGCTTTGTTTGTGAAAATATCTCAGGCTTTGTTTGTAAAAATAGGTGAAAATATATTTTACCATTTTAGCTAGAATTGACAGACTCAATAAAATTCATGAGAATACCAATTATTTTACCTACATTTGCCAAGAAATATTCATTCAAATCAATAGTAATTGTTGTTTCTTGTAATTGCATAAATTTCCAGATACTTCCTGTGGTGATAACTCCATAAATTGTTTTAATTTCTTGATTGTGACGTTGATTAAATAACTGAGCAGCAATCATTTCTGCCATACATTGAGCTAAACCAGATTCTATATTATCGTTTTTAGCTTCAACTAAGGTAATTATAGGGGCTTCGATAATTAATTGTTCAGGAGATTTACTAATAATAAAATCACAAAATCCGGTTAAACCTTTTTCGGCATCTACATTAAAATCTTTACCTGAAAATAAACTGATTTGATTAGTTAGTTGTTTTCTAACTTCAATTAATATGGGTGTAACAATCATTTCTGAACGAGATTTTTCTGAGTTAATAGACAGAGCTAGGGGTATGTTATATTCCAGAGTTTCTGCCAGTAATTGACTATATTCACGTTCGGTAATTTTGGAGAAAAATCCGATTTTTTCAGATAAAGTTATTTCAAATTCAGATTTAATTTGTTCAAGGGTAAATTGACTATATGACATTTGATTGGTTTCCTATTTTTGAGTTAAACAGGTGTTTTGTTTAAGATTAGCATAATTTAAGAGATGTCAACGATATTGTTACATTGAAATTGTTGTTTGTGTAGATTCATAATTTCTCTATGATTCTCAATTGTGGTGGGTATGTAAAGTAAAATTTTTCATGATTGTGAATAAACTCCAATTGAAAGATACAGATAGGTTGTGTTTGATGAAATGCTGTTAGTTCAAATATTCTTACGTCTAGTCCATCCTCCCTAACAAACTCTTTAGATTGAGAAAAGTCTCCTGGAAATACGGTATCAAAATAAATTCCTAATTTCCCAATCTCAATGAGGAAATATTTAGCAGCTAATTGACTAGCATACCAATGAGCAGGGTTAGGAATAATGTTATAAAACTGGCTATCATACCACCAATTCATTGTTTGAGATAGTTGTTTGGTGGTGTTAAATGTTGCAGTTTCTTTAAATTCTTGCCAACCTTGGTTTAGGTTTTTTTGGAGAATTTCATGGGAGTTTTGGATCTGTTGGAGAATGTTTTTGTGATGCATAATTAGCAGGTTTGTTAATAAGAATAATTGCCATCTGGCTTAATTGTAAACAATTCAGAATTTCCATTTTTAATTTGATCAATCCAAAAACGATAAGCAACTTGATGATTACCCGCACCTAAAAGTAAATTCATTAAATAGTCAGCAGTTTTACGATATTTAGACATTGTAGAATCAGTAATATAAAAATTACGATCACCAACATTTGGATTTCCCAATCCTAGATAGTTATTAGTATTACCAACACCTAAAAAATTAGTAGTACGAATTACGGTAATATTGCCATCATTAGGATCAAGTCTATTGTCTACAGTAGTAGTTGAACCCCGGAAAATGCGTTTTCTTTCAAACATCGGACCGGCTGGATCAAGAGCAATTATTTTTAAACTTCCGCTCCAAGTATTTTTGAGGTTATGTGCTGTGTAACCTGCAACTTGAGCGCCTAGACTATGACCTATGATTTCTGTTTTTGATAAGTCAATATTCATTTCATCTAGAATCTGACTAACTCCTAATCCCACATCTTTTGTTGCTTTAGCTGCACTACCATAATTTAAAGGTAGTATTCGATTCGAGAAATCATTTGATGCTTCTCCCCAATCAATAATAATCACATTGTTATCTGGATATTTCTCCTGATAATTTTGAGACATTTCTTCAACCCATTTTTCTTGACCAGAATCTCTGTAACCATGAATAATTATTTTTGTTGGTTTTGTGGGATCAATAGCATGATTACTTGACCATTTAGCTGTTTTTCCAGTATTCCCAATGGGGAAACATCCGCTAGTAATCTCTCCATTTGTGTTCACATTATAGCGATTATTTGTTTCCTTACTGGTGTAATACAATAATTTCCCTGATTTATCAGTATGTGGTTCTAAATTAGCAATATCTACTTGAAAGACTTCAGATGAGTTACTACTATTATTGCTATTTTGAGATGGAGTATTAGAATTATTGTAATTGCTAGAATTATTTTGTGTTCCTAGAAAATTATTAACCCACTTCCCAATATCCTCTTTCCAAATATCCCAAATCTCATTAATACCAGATAACCAACCTTTAATACCTCCATTATTAATCGCATTACCCAAAACCAAAGCAGTATTACCAACCTTACCTATATTTTCCAAAATACCCTCAATAGTCTTATTAAAATTACCTGCAAAACTTTGACCAATAGACAGCGCACCATTAAAAATATTCTTAATCGCATTCAACCAATCACCATTTTGAATCGCTTTAATTCCCCCATAAATTAACTGCGGTGCTTGTTGTAAACTCTGTACCACTGACAGCATCACTTTCTGTAATGCAGGACTACATTGATTAATAAAATTACTCATTCCTGCTGAAGCAGCACCAGCAACACTACCTAGTATTTGCAGAAAACCCATGATACTTTCACCAGACATGAGCGATCGCGCTCCACCATAAGCACCAGAAACCACACTTTGAAGGACTTTCATCACTTCTGCTGCTTGTTTTGCCGCTTGAGTTCCTATCTGATTTAAACCACCTGTAACAGCGCCTAAACCAGCCATTACAGCCTGGAAAATACCTCCCAACCAATCGCCATTCATGATTGATTGAATTGCACTAATTCCAGCACTAGCAGCAGTTAAAGCGATACCTAAAGGTGCTAATGGTGTAAAACTGAGAATTGTTCCCAGAATACCAATAACTTGAGAAACAATTCCCAAAACTTTCTGCCAAAAAGCCTTTTTCCTTGCCTTCCTTTCCGCAACACGCTGTTTAATAATCTGCCCTAACATCTCCTTACCTTGAGCAGCCAAATCATTAGAAATATCTACCGCCTGTTCCGCATAAGCCACCTTAGTTAAAGCCTCAATATACAGGGGATTAATAATTTCTTCCTCCACTCCTAAAGCCTTAATTCTCTCTAATTCTTTCAACAATTGTTGAGAAGCACCTGGTAAATCTTGTTGTGCAGTTTGCAACAATTCATAATCAAGTTGATCCTCTAAATCTATTTGATTAATTTGCTCCTTATAGGGTTGAATCTGCTCAATTAACCCTGACATTGCTTGTAATAAACTATCCTGAATTGTACTTGCTTCCTGACCTTGCAATGCTAGGTGAATATCACCCATTGTTTCTGTCAGTAAAGCCTTTAAATTATCTGATAAATCAGGTTGTTCAGTTTGTAGGTTTTGTAAATTAGTTAAAAGTTGCGCTAATTGAGTTTGTAAATTAACTGGATCTTCCGTTGTCTCCAGTGTTTCCATACCTAAATTAGACCGAATCTCATTGAGAGATTGTCTTAAATTATCCTCATTAATTAATTGTTGTAATTGTTCAATTCTGGCAGTAGTTTCTAAACGCTGACGTTCTAATTCTAATCTGTCACGCTCCATTCTATCTTTGACAGTTTGCTCAATATCATTTTGTAAATTTTCCGCCATTTCCATTTCTAACTGAGCTTGAGCAAAATTGAGATTTTCTAACATTACCAAATTAGTAAAAGTCTGCTCAGTTACATCATGAAGTTGAGAAATTTCTGCTAACCTACGTTGAGCAATAGCTAATTCTTGTTCTTTCGCTGCTTTTTCTTCCTGAGTTGTTGCTAATCTATTATTTAATTCCTCTATAGATTTGGCAATTTCATTTTGTTGATCTTGTAGTGTTTTTAGTTGTGATTCTGCGGCTTTTCTAATATTACCAAAATCATTCGCTTGTTGTTGAGACTGTCTTTGTAATTCACGATTATTCAACATTTCCCGATAATATTGATCAGCCAAAATCCGATCTTCAGGACGTGCAAAACCAGGAGTACATTTTCCACCTTTATCATTAGCTAAATCACTATAATCTCGGTAATAAATTTCAGCTACTGTAGCCATATCATTATATTTAGCTACATCCAATAAAGCCTTAGCTTCTTTAAATCCTGCATCTGTAGCTTGTTGTAATCTAATAATAGCCTGGGTTTTTAATTCATTTAATTTACCATTAGATTTGGCTAATTCTAAGGTTAAATTAGCTGTTAATTTAGACTTATCAATCAAGTCTTTTAATATTAATTGCTGTGCTTTAGCTGCTTGTAAATGTTCATCATTTTGTGCCAATAAATCAATTTCTAATTCTTGTAATGGTGCTGTTAATGCTTGACTAGCTCTTTCTGCTTGTTCGGCTAATCTTTGAGCTTCAGCTAATGCAGCACGAGCATCAAGTAATTCCTGTTCTAAATTACTATTATCTGCAAAAGGATCTTGAATATAAGCATCAAGTAATTTTTGTTCAACTCTAATTACTTCATTTTGGGCAGTTAATAAAGTCCGTTTGTGAGTGAGTGCAGTTTGTTGGGATGTCAGGATAGTAACTTTATTTTCTAGCAGTGGTAAAGATTGCTCAAGTTGAGCTAATTTACTCTTTAATTCTGTAATTTTTAAATCATTACCACCTTGATTTTGTAAATTCAAAATTTGCTGATTTAAGTTATTACGCTGTGCATCTAACTGAGAATACAGCGCTTGAGATTGGGATAATTCTGTACTTAATCCCACACTTTGATTTTCTATCCAGCGTTCAGCATCAGCTAATTTAGATTGAGTTTCTATAGCTTGACGATTTAATTCCCCACGATGTTGTAATACATCAGCTAAAACTTGTTGATATTCTTCAGAATCAAGATCATATTCTGTCCAATATTCCGCAACAGTAGCACGGGTTTTTTGTGCTTCCTGTTGAGCTTCTGCTAACTGTTCTCTCAGTGTTGGTAATAAACTTTCTAAAGTCTCTAATTGGGTTTTAAATTGAGGTAATTTTTCTCTTTCTGCTTCTAATTGGGCAAATAAATTTCTTGCTTCTTTAATAGCAGGTTCGGCTTCATTTGCAGCATTATTAGCATCAGACCATTGATTAACTAATGGTTCTAATCTTTCTTTTTGTTTACGCCATTTATCAGCTTCTATTAAATAATCTTGTCCTTCTTTTCTTAATCTAGGGAAAATCTGTGAATATTGATTCCAGATGACCCAATTTTGATCAACGTGCTGTATCCATTGACAATTTCTTCTACCACTTCTACCTCTGGTACAACGTTCTTCCCACCAATATGGTCCATTTTTTCTACTTACTGACCAATGATAAGCAGCTTGTTGTTCATACCAGTTTGCTTGAGATAAGGTAGCATTTCCTTTAGCTTCTAGTTCAGCTTGAGTTGCTTTAGATTTATTAAATAATTGTTGTAAAGGATTTAATCCTTCTAGGGAATTTGCATTTAATAAATCATCTGCACGAGTAGCATTTAATTGTTGAGATATTTGTGAATTAGTATTACTTCCTTCTAAGATTTCTGATTGGAGTAAATCAATTGCTGTACCATTTTCTGGATATTTAGCTAAAAATGCCTCACGTTTAGTTTTAGCATCTCCTGGAATTGCTAAATATTCCTTTAATTCCTTAGACTCCAAACCATAACGAATAGCAATAGGAGCAATTTCTTCCCATAGTTCAACATCTTGAAGAATACGCTGTTTAATCTTCTCTATTTCTTGCTCAGTATCAATAACATTTTCCTCATATCCATTCACACGAGGAACAACTACACCTAAAGTATTAATGCCATTTTCTAAAGCCGTTTCACTCCTATTATATTTACCTAATGGTTCAGCTAAATTACCTGTAATATAAGCAATTAAATCATCAACAGATGCAGATAAATTTCGTCTACTTTCATCCGCAACCTTAGTCATTAAATAACCATCTTGATATTGCTTAGTCCAAACTCTGACACCATTTCTAGCATCATCTTCAATTTGTTCTGCAAGTTGGGCATAAGCCAAAACTGTATCATTATTTTTAATAGCTTCAACCGCTTGTTCAGAATTTAATTGAGATTGTAATGAACCCAAACGAGTATCATTAATCTCTATTTTTTCTCTAATTTCTAATTCCTGCTTTTGTCGCAAAGTTTCTAACGCAGTTACAGCTTGATTTAATTGTGACTCTAATTTTGTAATTGCAGCTTGATTTTCAAATTTGAGATTAGTAATATTATTCAATTGTCCTTGAGATTGATTAATTAAATTAGTTAAATATTGTTTGCTAGTCGCATCTGCAACATTATTTAACTGTTGTTGCCAATTATTAATTAACTGATTTAAGTTATTTTCCTGTTGTGATAATTCCTGATTTCTTTGTTGTAATTGTTCTGTAAATTGATTGACTTTTGGTTGAATTTGTGTATCAAAAAAGTCAACATCTGACTCAGAAGCTAATACACCTAAACTAATTAATTGATTTAATGCAGTTGATTGTAATTCTGCGGTTTGTTGTAAATCGGCAATACCTTGATTAGCTTTATTTACTACTTGTTGTAATTCTTGAACTTGTTGATTTTCTTGAGTAATTAATGGTTTTAACTGTTGATTAACTCCATCAATATTTGACTGTAAAGCAGTAATTTTATTTTGAATTTGGGTAGTAGTTCCTTTTGCTGCTAAGTCAGATTTAGTTTTATTAATGTCAGCCTGTTTTTGAGTTAATACTTGATTTAATTCCTCAATTTTCTGTTCTGCTTGTTTTGATTGTTCCCATTTTTTGTTACGTTGATCTGCTATAAATGATGCTTGTTGTAAATATCCTAAATATGCTTGACCTTCTGCACTATTATAAGCATATTCTCTACCATTCCAATACCACATCTTTTGACGATGTTGTTGAGCAAGGTTATTCCAGTATGTTTGTTGACTAGCTAAAACACCATCACCTTCATCTAAACTTTGTTTGAGAAGACGTTGATTTTCTTTTTGAATATTAATTAAAACAACATCTTGCTCAAGTTCAACTAATTTTTGTTGTAATGTTTGTACTTGCTGAAGATTAGATTTAGCATTATTTAACTGCTGTTCTAAAGATACCAATTGTTGTCTAAATGGTTCTCCTGCTTGACGAGTATTTAATATTGTTTGAGTTATTTCATTTTGCTTTTCAATACTTGCTTGTGAATCTTGCCAAGTATCTGCATAATTTTGTTCTAAAGCATCAGCTTGATTAAATACTTCTAACCGAGATTGTAAACGAGTTACATCATTATTTACCTGTTGTAAATATTGTTCGGTTAATTCAATTTCCCGGTATTTATCAATAAGTTGCTGTGCTAATTCTGATTTTTGTTGATTCAGACTATCTAAAGCTACTATTAAATTTACTCTCTCGTTTTGTTGTGTATTGAGAGTATCTTTTAAGTTGATGAGATTTTGTTGTTCTTGATTAATTTCTGATTGTAATAGATTTATTTGTTGATTTAAAGTTGCTAATTCTTTTTCTAGCTGTTGTAATTGAGATTTTTCTGTATTTAGCTGATTTTGTAATGATTGTAATTCTTGATTTAATACCTGATTTTCCTGCTGTAAAGCTGCAATTTGTGTTTGAGTTTCCTGGATTTTAGGTTGTAAAGAAGTATTTAATAATCGTGCTTGTTGACTAGCAACATCTCGCTGTTGTGCTGCGATATTAGCGGCATTTTGTTCAGCATTTCTATTATTTACTGCCCCAGGATTATACACCCATCCATATATAGGTTGACTGCCTCCTTTTCTTCTTCTTTGCCAACCAACTATTCCCCAAGTATGAATTTGTCCATTCCAATAATTAGCAGCATTTTGATGAGCTTGTCTTTGTTGTTCTAATTGCTGTACTCTGGCATTAGCTTGATTAATTTGATTTTGATAACCTTGTAAAGTAGTTTGATATTGTTTGATTTCTATAGTGTTACTTCCATTATCAGTTTGAATGGCTGTAATTTCAGATTGTGTTTGTTGTATGTCTTGATTTTTCAGGTTAATTTCTGCTGATTTTTGATTTACATTACTTTCTAAAGCTGGTAACTGTTGTTGCAAGTTATCTATTTGATTTTGTGATTGAATAATTGAATTTTCTGTTTGAGTAATTTGTTGTTCTTTTTCAGCAATTTGTTGTTCCTTATTAGGAATTTGATTATTTTCAATATCATCTTTATTTAATCCTAGCTTGATATGTTGATTATTAAGATCATCTAAAGATTTAACAGTTTGATTTTGTTCAGTTTTAGCATCATTAAATCTGGTTTCCAAATTATCAAATCCTGCTAAAAAACTACCTCCACCAGATTCCATTTCTTGTAAAATAGCAATCTTTGATTTTAAACTTGCAGGAGTTTCTGGTTTTTCCAATTCAGTAATTAACTGAGAAATAACTAATCTTTCTGGAGAATCTGCTACTGTCATAACTAATTCTTGTTTTTGGATTTTCACCCAATTTAATTCTTGCTGTAACTGTTCTAAACGATTTGACCAAATCTCTTTTAATTGCTGTAATGTCTGATTATTGGGATTTTGGAAAATTTGCTCATTTAAGTTAACTAAATTTTCAGTAATTTGTAATTCTTCAGCTTCTAATCGTTGAATTTTCTGATCTAGAACTGCTAATCTTTCACGAGATGGTAAATTAAAACCTTCTAATTCTAAAAAGTTTTGTAAATTATTACTAGCTGTAGTTTGTTGTTGTTGAGCTATTTGTAATTGAGATTGTAAATCTTTGAGTCTATTTTCTATCTCAGTTGTAATTTGTTGTTGTTCAGGTAAATTATTATTCTTTAAATTATTTAACTCGGTTTCCAGTTGAGAAATTTGTAAATTAATTGTTTCTAACTTTTGCTGTTGTATAACAGTATTTTGCACAAGTAAATCTTTTTCAGCTTGTAAATGCTGTTGATTAGCCATAATTTCGTAATCAATTCCCTGTTTCAAAACTGGCCAATCTTTAATCCGAATTTGCAATTTCTCAACTTGTGTTTTTAAAGAATCTGCTTGTTGTTGTGCTTGACGAGCTAATTGTTCATAATCTTTTCTTTGCTGTTCTGCTAAATTAGCTTGTTGTTGTGCTTGGTTACGTGGTGCAATATGTTCAGGATAATGAACTGTTCCCCAAACATCTGTACTTCCTCTTCCTGAACGTCCACGTTTAGTACCGACAATTTGCCATTGATTAATTCGAGAATTATGATAATTCGCAATATCTTGAGATTGATTACGTCTAGCTTCTGCTGTACTCACTTCTAACCAATATTGTTTAGCAATATCAGCTTGTTGTTGCTGCTGTTTTTGTAAAGATTCTAGGATTTTTTTCGCATCATCTACAGATGCTTCCCCAATACTTAAATTATTTTTTCTATCTTCTAAAAATTGGGCATATTTAGTTAAATCAGTGGCTTGTTTTTCAGCTTGTTGTGCTAATTGTTGTAAATATTGACTATTTTTTCCCGCAATATCCGCTTGCCAAATATACTGATTTTTTTGTTTTACTTTTTGCGGATCTTGACCCCAACCCCAAATTTCTCGGTTACGTCCAGAAATTCTAGATTCATAACCAACTACTTGCCATCTTTGCGGGTTAATATTATCTGCTAACTTAATGTAATTTTGCTGTTGTTTGGTTAAATCATTAGCTTGTTGACGTAATTTTTGCGCTAATTCTTGTTGTTGATTAGCTGCTGTTTTGATAGATTGATTATCTGTTTGTAAATTATCATCTGCATCGGCAAAAGGATTACTTAATTTAGCTGCTGATTTGGCTAATTTGGCTTCTACTTCAGCAATTTGTTTTTTAATATCATTTAATTGCTTCTCTGTTGCTGTGATTAAATCTGATTTTTGCTCTTGAAAAGCAGCTAACTGAGTTTCTAATTCCTGTTTAGATTGCTGTAATATTTCTAACTGATTTTGTTCAATTTGATAATTTTTGAAAGCTAAATCTAACGCTGTATTTAATTGTTGGGCTTTAGCTATACTATTAGCCGCCTCTACACTAATTTCTTGATAATTATCTAATTTGAGATTGCTTTGATTGTCTACTTTTACTCTTAATTCAGCAAGTGTTAAATTAGAATTATTCAAATCTCCTAAATTTTGTAATTGCTCAAATAGATTATTTTGACTATTTTCTATTGCATTAATAGCCTTTTCTGTTTCTGGTGATGCTGGTCTAGCTAATGTCCATACTCTTCCTTCTCCACTAAAAGACTTGATCTCATTATTGGGAGTATAATTAACAATTTGTGGTTCTATTAACTGAGCGCGATTAATAGCTTCTTTAATATCTATTAAACCTGCTCCTGTTTTTACATCCCAACCAGGATTATCTAAATCTTGGGCAGTATCTATCAATATTTGTTTAATTTGTTGATAACTTAAATCAGGATTTGCTGCCCATATTAATGATGCTGCGGCGGTAACATAAGCTGTACTTTTAGAAGTACCTACAAAGGCTTTTGGGTTATTATTCCATTCTCCTCCAGGTGCTACTAATGTTAATTCATCCCCATAGCTAGAATAATCTGTTTTTTGCTGTAATTGATTAACTGAACCAACTGTAATAATGTTATCAAACTTTTTACTTGCCGCCCCCAAAGCTGACATTTTATCTCCAGTATTACCCGCAGCAACTACTAATAAAACATTATTTTTTTTGGCATATTCAATTGCCTTTCGTTCTGCGGGTGTGAGTTCATAGCGAGTTGTATCACTAATTTCATCTAGTTGGGATAATTCAAAACTTAAATTTGCAATGCCATAATTTTCTCCAGATTTAATTACAGAATTAACAAATTTAACTAATTGTTCTGCCCAATTTCCATTAGAAACTGTTAGTTTTTGTGCTTGATTTAAAAATGGATTAATATTTGTCGCTGCTGTGGTAACTTTTTGGATATGTTGGTTTTGGGTAAAGTCAATAAAACCTACTTTTGGTTGTTTGGCATTAGATGGTAATATATCTACAGCATTTTCCCCATTCATTAAAAATTGATCTAATTTATCAGAATCAGGATTATTTAATACTTCTCCTAATGTGACATCTAGCCCAAATTCTGCTGCTATTTCGGGACTTTGTAAGAATTTTTTAACTGTTTCTATGCCTGTATTATTAATTCCTAATAATGCTAATGATTCTGGTTGAGTAATGAGTTTTAATAAATCAGGATTTTCCTCAATAATATCGCTAATTTTCTCTAATGCTATATCTGCTTCTTCAGTTGCTAAAGCTGTGACTAAATCTTGATTTTGTTTGAAAATACCATCTAATTCATTAAATGCTAAGTTGAGATTTTTAACTGTTTGTGATTGAGGGTTTAACTCAGAACTAATTACTGAAAATGTATGATTTAAAGAATTACCATCTTGATCTTTGGCTCTAATAGTGATATTGCTTAATCCTGGTTTTTGGGCAGAAATTGTTAATGTATTTCCGCTTAAAGAAACTGATACAGCATTGTTATCAGATGCAACTATTTGATAACTGATAATATCTTGATTTTTGCTATTAAAAACCTGATTTAAGTCAATTTTATAAGCTGGAGATTTGGAGGATATACTAAAATCAGTAATTGGTGATTTAATAAAAATTGCATCATCTTTATTAACTCCAGGTGGATCTATGGGAATAATAAAAGTTGGTTTTTCAGAATTTATAATATTGGATAAGTTATTAGATAAACCATTACTATTATTAGATATTTCACCGGAAATATTTTGGTTATTAAATTGGAGACTGGGATCAAATAATGATGGTGAATCTACAGGAACATTTAACCCATCTACAGGACAAGCATTTAACGGATTTATATTATCTGTAGGAAATAAATTTGTGTTAGGAAAAGTTGGTGTTGGTGAAGAGTTGATATCAACAATAGGAGGAGATACGGGATCATTATTACCACCAATTACACTGGGGGTTTTTATTTCTTCTAAACCAAAACTTAATTGTTGCCAAATAACAAGTTGAGTATTTTGTGGCTGATTTTTATTACCTAATAATCGTGTAAATACAACTTTTAAAAAAGCATTGAATTTATGCAGCATGAGATTTCCCCTGAAAAAATTACAGTAGTTTCTAATCAAGTAAATATGAGCTTTTGGAAATTTGGAAATATTGTGATTTTAAAAGTCTAGCTAAAAATCAACATTGACTGATTTTTAATTGAAAATTTCTAGTAAAATTTTTGGTGCTGGAATTTCATAAGCTGTGTGTGTTGAAGAAGGATGTTTTAATTTGCCAGGATATCCGTATTTCATCATCTTTTGATATCCTTCATCCCAAGTCGGAAGAGTCATAAATTCTTCTTCCTCCCAACGTACAGCAGAAGCTTCATTAGCCCAATGATATAGTTTAGGTATAACATCACGGTGAAATGATGCCATCATAAAAGTTCGCATAGATATTTCATCTATCCATGCTGTTTTCGTCCAGAAAGTATTTTTGACATCAAATAGTAAGCTAACACCTAGATTACCTGGTGTCATTTTTGCTTGTAATGCAGATGTTACTGAATAGAACATAAACAAAGGTAGATAGCGATAAGACCTCAGTCGTAACCTGGTTACAGAAATTACTGGCATAATGTCTGTTGTTAATTAAGTGAAACTATTTAGACATAAATCAAAATCTACCACAGTAAACTGTATTCTAACTATTCAAAAGGTGCAAAATATTGCTGAGTTAAGTAGTAAGCTATTGTACAGCTAAACACTGTATCTATATGATAGTGTGAGTTTATTAATTTGTAATTTGCTGTATAGTAAAAGTATTGAAACTTGATTTACTGATAATCCTCATTAGATAATAATTTGTACATATTTACATTGTTCTCTAAACTTGCGGGGATTAATACCTGTTTTTCTTTTAAATTCTTTACTAAAATATTTTGAGTTAGAAAAACCACATTGGGTTGCAATACTAGCAATAGAATCAGATGTTGTTTTCAGTAAAATTTGACTGCGTTCTATCCGTCGAAGACTTCTATATGTACATGGTGTCATTCCGGTAGAAGTTTCAAATGAGCGGAGAAAATGGTATTTACTATAATGAGCTACATCCGCTAAATTCTGCAAATCAAAATCTTGTTCTAAATTAGTATCAATATATTCTAAAACTTCCTTGAGAGTGGGTTTCGGTAATTTACCAATCTGTTGAGAAATTTTTGGATTAAATGCTGTGTAATTTTCAATTAGACATTTTGTGAGTTTTTCAATAATTTCTTGTCCATACAAAGAACCATCTGGACAACCATTTTTTAAGTCTATTTTCAGAACATTTATAACTTCTTGAAGCCAAGTATTAGAAATGTGTAATTGAGGAATAAATTCAATTGGTTTAGAAATCTCTAATTCCTCACCTTGTTGTTTAAACATTAGGGGATTAAAAACTAAGAGTGAAAAATTGAGATGTTCAGTCCAAGTAATACTATGATCGGTATTAGCTGGACATACAAAAAATTCTCCTCCATGTACTTGTTGATGTGAATATCTTTCTCCAATTCGTCTCAAGTGATGTGAACTACCATAGTCTATTGATTCCAAACAATGAAATGGAACTGTATGTGTATCAAGAACTGCACCCGGATGCTGATAGTAGGCTAAAAAAACCTGTTTCCAATTAGATTTTTCACTGCTGAGTAAAGGTGTAACTCCAACACTATCAGTTAGGTTTACTGCTATTTCAATAAATTCTGATTCCTTCATGGCTGATTAATTTGATTGATATTAATTTGATTGATATTAATTTGATTGATATTAATTTCAAAAAACCAATTTACCAATTATCCATTACCAACCAAAAAGAATAACAGGACTTACGCAAAATATCTCTCAAACTCTCTTTCCTTCGTTCCTTCGTGGTTCATTCTTCCGTGACCTGTGCGTAAGTCCTAAATAACTAGGAAATTGAGTAATTAACTAAAACTTCCCTAACTAAAGTGGCTAACTTATCAGCACTATCAGGGGTGGCGATCGCCTTGGCCTTTTCCCCCATTTTTGTTAATTCCCCTGGAGACTGTAATAAATCTAACACTTGCTGTTGTAAAAATGCCGTTGTTAACTCTGACTGTTGAAAACTTAACGCCGCACCAGCTTCTGTAAACACCGCTGAATTAAAAGATTGATGATCCTCCGCAGCAAAAGGATAGGGAATTAAAATTGCAGGTGTACCACACACAGCCAATTCCGTTAAACTCCCAGCACCAGAACGACTAATAGCTAAATTTGCCCTTCTCAGTAAAGCCGCCATATCATCATAAAAAGGCATGGATATATACTGTGGATGTTGCAAACTATCCGCCCCCGGATCTCGATCTCCTGTTAAATGCACCACATAAGCACCAGCAGCAAACCAAGCCGGCGCACATTCACGGACTAACTTATTCACTGCCACTGCACCTTGACTACCTCCAAAGACTACAATCAAGGGAACACCATCAGGAATTGGTAAACTTAAACTCTGACCGCAACTTTCATCTAAAAATTGGGGACGGACAGGAGTACCCACACAAATATTTTTACACTTAGGTAAATACTTAGCAGCAGCATCAAAGCCAATAGCCACCACACTACACCAAGGACCAAAAAACCTTGTCACCTTACCCGGTAAAGCATTAGACTCATGAAAAATAATTGGTAAACCTAAAGAACGGGCGGCAATTACCGCAGGTCCAGCAATATAACCACCAGTAGTAAATAATCCCTGAAAATTACCCGCTTTCAAAATCTGCCTAACTTGAAAAATAGAACTGATCAACTTAAACATAGTTCTGGCGGAGGAAAGACTCAAACCTTGCTGAAACCCCTCCACAGAAATGGTATTTAAAGGATATTGGCTGGGAACAAGTTGAGTTTCTAACCTATCAGGTACACCAAGCCACTCAATTTCATATTCTGGTAATTTATTTGCCAGGGCGATCGCTGGGAACAAATGTCCACCAGTTCCACTAGCAGCTATTAATAATTTTAAAGGTGGGTTTGCCATTGAAAGCTGTACCATTTAGCACTTAGCTTAATTTTTTAAGATAAAACAAAATCCTGAACTTTTTTCATTAAATCAGTAAACTATTATCAATGACTAACATTATTGAAATATAAATGAATCGCCATAAAACATTTACTAACAGTATTTCTTTGATTTCGTTTTTACTGACTCTTAATTTCAGCAGTCCTGGGCAATTCGCTCAAGCCGCTAGTCCAGAAACAGCCCCTGCAACTCTCAAGAGTTTGTTGACTCAGATTGACACAGCTTCTAGCCGGGGTGATCTCAAAGCTGTAATGCAATATTATAGCTCTAACTTCACTCATGGCGATGGATTAAATCGCCAAACGATGGAACAAGCTCTAAAGTCCTTTTGGCAACGGTATCCTCAACTACGTTACAACACGCAGTTAAAATCTTGGGAATCACAAGGTAATGCTATTATTGCAGAAACTGTCACCACAATTACAGGCTTACCGTCTGCCAATAGTAGCAACCTAGCTTTAAATGCTACTATCGTTTCTCGGCAGCGCATTTCCGGGACAAAAATAATTTCTCAAGAAATTTTATCAGAACGTACTCAACTTACCTCCGGTAACAAACCACCCCAAGTAGAAATTAAATTACCTCCACAGGTGAAAGTCGGTCAGAAATACCATTTTGATGCCATTGTCCAAGAACCTTTAGGTAATGATTTCCTTTTGGGTAGTGCAATGGAAGAAACTATTACACCTAGTAAATACCTTAAACCTACATCCGTAGATTTGGAATTATTAAGTGCTGGGGGATTGTTCAAAACCGGACTTGCACCTAATACTCCCGGTTCAAAATGGGTATCAGCGGTAATCCTCAGAAATGGGGGTATGACAATGATTACTCAAAGATTAAGAGTAGTCAAATAACAGGGGATTGAGAATTTAGAATTTAGAATGAAGAATTTAGAATGAGGAATGGGGAATGGAGAATGGAGAATTTAGAATAGGGCATTGGGTTATTAACTTCCCTTTCCTCCCCATCTCCCCATCTCCCCATCTCCCCATCTCCTACCTTTAGCCAACTTTTAATAGATAACTCATACAATTTCCCATGAGAAAGTAAACTACTAACATCGCTGCTGCGGCTAAGGCAACCAATGTCCCAGCTAACATGAAGGAAAATTCTTTGTGTGCATAGGCTTTCTCCATCAGGTGCAGCGACCAGGCTACTAGCGCCACATCAAAAAGTAAAATAGGAATCAACATATTTCTTAATATTTCTTAATACTAGGTAAACTAATATTAACATTGTTTCGAGGAACTGTCTTTAACCTGGGGGAGATGTAATTGGTTGGTTTAAATGGGATTAAAAGGGTAGTCTCACAGGTACTGATCTTTCCTGTAAATAATCTTTAATTTCCTTAACACTTAATTGACCAAAATGTAACAGAGAGGCCAATAAGGCGGCTTCTGCTTTACCATCTGTTAACGCTTCATGGATATGTTGACAATTACCAGCACCACCGGAAGCAATGACGGGAATTTCCACAGAGTCGGCGATCGCCCTAGTTAACTCCAAATCATAACCAGCTTGAGTACCATCAGCATCCATACTTGTAACTAATAATTCACCAGCCCCCCTTTTTTCCACTTCCTGCGCCCACTGGAGGGCATCTATCCCAGTATTTTCCCTGCCACCACGTACATATACATCCCAACCGGGGTTTTCGGGGTCGAGTCTGCGTCTAGCATCAATAGCGACAACGATACACTGATTACCAAAGCGATCGCTCGCTTCATTAATTAAATTTGGGTTGCGGACGGCCGCAGAATTAATACTAACCTTATCAGCCCCGGCTCGTAACAAACCTTTAACATTTTCTAAGGTTTGAATACCACCGCCCACAGTCAACGGAATGAACACCTGTTCAGCAGTCCGGTAAACCACATCAATAATTGTGTCGCGGTCTTCATGAGTAGCTGTAATATCTAGAAACACTAACTCATCAGCGCCGGCTTCGTTATAAACTTTAGCTAGTTCTACGGGATCACCTGCATCTTTGAGATCCACAAAATTAACCCCTTTTACAACTCGTCCCGCTTTCACATCCAGGCAAGGTAAAATTCTTTTAGATAACATAGTGATTCCTCTATTGTTGGTAATTGTTCGGAATTTAATCAGAATTTAATTAGGAACTTAAATTGTAAAGGCAATTGGGTGATTAGTGATAAGTGATTATTGTTCACGGGAGAATATTACTCATTTACTCATTGCTCTCGCTTGAACAACTGACAACTGACAACTGATAACTGATAACTGATAACTGATAACTGACAACTGAACATTATGCCGATATTTTCCTCAAAAAAACAGTCTCCAGAACCTGACAAACAGCCAAAACAGCACCGGAGGTCGGTTAAAGATTCTTCTCAACCAACATCTACTCAGGAAAATATACTGCAACCGGAAGCAGCTATTGATGAAGAAGGTAAGCAGGAAGAAAGTATCAGACCTCAGAAGTTTGCAGATTATATTGGTCAGAAAGATTTAAAAGATGTATTAGATATTGCTATTAAAGCGGCAAAGTCTAGGGGTGAAGTCATGGATCATTTACTTTTATATGGTCCGCCTGGTTTGGGTAAAACCACAATGGCAATGATTTTAGCGTCAGAAATGGGAGTAAATTATAAAATTACCAGCGCCCCAGCTTTGGAACGTCCCAGGGATATTGTCGGTATATTGGTCAATTTAAAACCTGGTGATGTGCTGTTTATTGATGAAATTCACCGACTGTCCCGAATGACTGAGGAAATTTTATACCCAGCAATGGAAGATTATCGTTTAGATATTACTGTGGGTAAGGGTTCGAGTGCGAGAACCAGAAGTATACCCTTATCTAAATTTACCTTAGTGGGAGCGACAACCCGTGTGGGGGCGTTAACTTCACCTTTACGCGATCGCTTTGGGTTAGTGCAAAAACTGCGATTTTACGAAGTTGACGAACTCAGTAAAATTGTGTTGCGTAGTGCAGAATTGTTACAAACTCCGGTTAACTCAGAAGGTGCGACAGAAATCGCTAAACGTTCACGGGGAACACCGAGAATTGCAAATAGACTACTAAAGCGAGTACGTGATTATGCGGAAGTAAAATCATTTAAAAATATTGATCAACCCATTGCAGCGGAAGCATTACAACTATTCCAAGTAGATCCTTGTGGGTTGGATTGGACAGATAGAAAAATGCTCAGTGTAATTATTGAAAACTTTAATGGTGGTCCAGTGGGTTTAGAAACTCTGGCCGCTGCGACGGGGGAAGATACCCAAACTATAGAAGAAGTTTATGAACCCTATTTAATGCAGATTGGTTATTTAAGCAGAACTCCAAGAGGTAGAGTTGCGACAAAAGCAGCTTATCAACACATGGGTTTTAAACCGCCTAATGAACAGTTATCTTTGTTGTAACTGGGGACTGGGGACTGGGGACTGGGGACTGGGGACAGAATATATAGATAGAGATCGCCAGATCGCCAGGGAATAAATTCCCTGTCTAAAAGCAAAAGTCGGTTAAAACCGACTAGAAATATATTATTGAACTCCTGAACTGAAAATTAATGATACTTTGTGGTGATTTTGTATTATAGTTATGCAAACTCAATTTTTGAGGTGCATAGATATATGTTAACTACCAATTCAATGAAATCACATCCTCTTGATAATGGGATGAAAGTTTTTTGTCTGCAACCAGATGAGGTACAGTTAACTTATCAGGAAGTACAGAATTATTTAAAATATGGCATTGAATTAAAAGCAGGTGATACAGTTTTTGATATTGGTGCAAATATTGGATTATTTACAGTTTGGTTATCTCATAAATTTCAGGGAGAAATTAATATTTACAGTTTTGAACCCATCCCAGAAATTTATCAAGTATTAAATGCTAATGTCCAGAGTTTAAACAATTTCAATAATAGCCAAAATTATCAAACTTATCAAACTTATCAAAAGCAAAATGCGAAAGTTTTTAATTGTGGACTAGCTGAAAAATCTGGTGATTTTACATTTACCTATTATCCAAAAATGTCTGTAGGTTCTACAGCATATCCAATGAACCAAGCGGAAATAAATGAATGGCAAAATTTGAGTGTGGAAAATATCCAAAATTTCCCTCCTCCGATTTGTTATTTACAATATTTACCATCTTTTTTGCTGAAGATGATTATTCAGTATAAGTTAAATACTGGGTTTCAAGGTAAACAAGTTACTTGTCAATTAAAAACTGTATCACAAATTATTGAAGAATCCCAAATTGAAAAAATTGATTTATTGAAAGTAGATGTAGAAAAGAGTGAGTTAGATGTATTATTAGGGATTGAAAATAAAGATTGGGGGAAAATTAAACAGGTATTTGTAGAGGTTCATGATATCAATGATCGAGTAGTTCAAATTAGTGATTTACTGAAAAATCAAGGATTTGCAAATATTAAAGTTGAACAGGAAGCAATTCTCAATGGTTCTGATATTTTCAGTTTATATGCTTGGAGATAGGTAATTTAAGATGTAAGAAGTCAGGAGTCAGAAGTCAGGAGTCAGAATATTTGATAAATTAATAGATAATCAATCATTGATTTTTGATTGAACTCTGAAAAATCTGATTAATTACTTGAAAAATAAATTACAAAATCAGATCCCAGACTTTTTGAAGGAGTCGGGTATCTATATACAGCAGTTTCCACGTAAATGAGGTACAAATTTACATCACAAAACCTTATACCAAAAGGATTTTCAAGCTGATAGCTGACCGCTGATAGCTGAAAGCTGCTGTATATGTTTTATATTTTTATCATTCAATTTTGATTATTCAGCGTCTTTTTTCTGTCCTTGTTTTTGAACTGCTTCTGATAAATTTTTAGCTAACATGATAAAATCAGAAGGTAACATTAATAATGTGGTTGTGTTATTTTCTGCACCTATTTCTGTGAGCATTTGTAAACGCCGTAATTCTAAAGCTGCGGGAGTTTGGGCAATTAATTCTGATGCTTCTGCTAGTTTAATTGATGCTTCTTGTTCTGCTGCTGCTTTAATAATTCTAGCGCGTTTTTCTCTGACTGCTTCTGCTTCTTTGGCCATTGCACGCTGCATAGATTGAGGAATTTCTACATCTTTCATTTCTACTCTTTCAATGACTATTCCCCAAGGTTCGGTAATTTCATCCACGATTTCTTGGACTTTATCATTGATTTTATCACGGTTTTGTAAAACATCATCTAAAATGTTTTGTCCCACTACATTTCTTAATGTTGTGAGTGCGGTTTGATAAACTGCAAGTTGATAATTTTCAACTTTATTTATTGCTAAAGTGGGGTTGAGAATACGATAATAAAGTACAGCATTCACGCGAATTGTAACACTATCTGCGGTGACGGTTTCTTGTGGTTCAATATTCACGGTTTTGGTGCGAATATCTACTTGGGTTTTTTGATCAATAACTGGAATAACCCAATATAAACCAGGTCCACGTACTCCGTTAATTCTCCCTAAGCGGAAAATTACTCCACGTTCATATTCCCGATCTAGTTTTAAACCTGCTGCTGTTAGAAATATAAAGAAACCTAAGACGATAGGGGTAATAGCTTCCATTGTTAGTTTATGTTTGATTTAGTTAATGTTATATTTAGGGGTTGCAGAGAAAGTCTTTTGATGGGGAAAGGGAATAGGGAATAGGGAATAGTTCCAGCTATCCGTTCAAATATCTTGTACCTATTTTCTAATTTTCTATCTTTAACCTTTGATATATATAGGTTTTACGTTTCTTCAGCAAACCCTATTTATATTTTAGGTGGGAAAAAATATATTAAGGTTTAAGTATTAAGTAAAGCAATAAAATTTTACAAAATTACACTCACACTGACTTATTTTAGCTGACTGCTGATTATTGATAGTTGATTACTGGATGTAATTAAATTAATTCTGCTTCTATAAATAATTGATTTACTGTTAATTCCAATCCTGGTAATAATTCATCAATAATTAATTGATCATCGGTGTAAAGTTGAATTTCGTTATTTAATGAACAAGTTCTGATGGTTTTCGCTGTTGGTTCTAGTATCCAAACTCTAGCTACTCCTGCTGTTAAATAATCTTGTGCTTTATCTATAAATTCTTCTAAAGTTTGACCAGGAGAAATAATTTCAATTACTAATTCTGGAGGTACTGGACAAGCTTCGTTATCTTGCCAAGTTTTGGGTAGACGTTGATAGGAAATATAGGTTAAATCGGGAACTGGACACCAATCTTTACCTTGACGTTTTAAAATAATTGCCCATTCGGGAACTACTCGACCTTTACCTTTACACCATTTATGAATTAATAAACATAAAGTTAGCTGTAAATTAGAATGATAATATTTAGGTGACACTTTGGGTAGTGCATGATCATCAACAAATTCATAGTTTACATCTTGTGTGCAGAGGTTGAGAAATTCTGTTAAAGTTAGTTTTTGATCTGTGGTTGCTTTTACCATAGAAATGTACCATCATTTACTATTTATAATTTTATAATAATTTGAAAAATATTCCCTAATAGCTATTATCTGCTATATCATTAGTTCTGTTGCATAAAACGGAATGTTAAATGATTAAAATAATCTGTATTTTCCTGAGTTTATTACTGACCTTTGGTGTTTGTACACCTGTGATGGCACAAACTCAAACACTCACCCCAGAAGAGATACAATTGGGGGAAGAATTGACAAATCGAGCATTTGCGGCGACAGATGAGGGTGATTTTGCGACAGCGGAAAAATTTTGGACAGAAATTATTGAAAAATTCCCTAGTAATCCGGCAATATGGAGTAATCGCGGGAATTCGCGGGTAAGTCAGAATAAGTTAGAAGCGGCTTTAGAAGATTATAACAAAGCTATTGAATTAGCGCCGGATGTGACTGATCCTTATTTGAATCGCGGTACAGCGTTGGAAGGTTTGGGAAGATGGGAAGAGGCGATCGCCGACTATAATCATGTTTTAGAATTAGATCCTAAAGATGCGATGGCCTATAATAACCGGGGTAATGCAGAAGCTGGTTTAGGAAAATGGGAACAGGCGATCGCAGATTATCGAAAAGCTACAGAAATAGCACCTAATTTTGCTTTTTCCCGTGCTAATTATGCCTTAGCACTATATGAAACAGGTAAAACAGAAGAAGCAATTCGTGAAATGCGGAATATAGTCCGTAAATATCCTAGATTTGCAGATATGCGTGCTGCTTTAACCGCTGCATATTGGGTAGGAGGAAATAAAGGAGAAGCGGAAAGTAACTGGGTAGCAGCTTACGGTTTAGATATTCGGTATAAAGACATGAACTGGGTACAAAATATCCGTCGTTGGCCTCCCAGTATGGTAGCAGCATTGGATAAGTTTTTGAAATTACAATAGACGACTGTGACAAAAATACCTAGTCAGTAAACTATGTTACTTGTTATTTGGTGTACATTACCAGTTATGGTAATTCACCAAAGACACTGACTTAGTTATAGGTTAATATGTGCCGAAATGGTGTCATTGTCATAGTTTCTGCAATTTCTCCCTATCGAGAAATTAGGGAAGAAGTAAAAAACAGAATTGGTGATTTTTTAGAAGTTTACGTTAATTCACCCTTAGCAGTTTGTGAAAAAAGAGATGTGAAAGGTTTGTACAAAAAAGCCAGAAATGGGGAAATTAAGAACTTTACGAACATCATTTCACCTTGAGGCGATCGCCACCAATACAGTATTTAACACTGTTCCTTGGTAAAAAAAGCGATCGCTTAACTTTTGCTTCACTATTCCCTTATGTATAAATATTTTGGTATAAAGTTATATCAAATTCATAAATAAAAAATAACAAAACAAGAATAATATGACTCATTACGGCTTAATTTGTCCAGCCACCACTGGACACTTGAACACAATATTACCTCTAGGTAAAGAATTACAACAGCGCGGCCATCGTGTCACATTAATAGGTGTTCCTGATGCACAACCCAAAGCACAAGCAGCCGGTTTAGAATTTCAAGTCATTGGTGAATCAGAATGTCCCCCAGGTTCAACAGCGGAAACTTTAGCAAAATTAGGTGAATTATCTGGACAGGAAGCATTAGAATACACTATCAAAATTTTTACAGCCAAGATAAATATTGAATTTAGAGACATTCCCAAAATTGTCAAAAATACAGGTATAGAAGCACTATTAATAGATCAGACACTTGCAGAAGGAGGTACTATTGCAGAAATTTGTGGAATACCTTTTATTACTATTTGTAGTGCAGTAGTTTTAAATCGAGAACCTAGTGTTCCACCATTCATGACCAATTGGAATTATAACCCATCATGGTTGGGAATACTGCGGAATAAATTGGGTTATAAATTATTAAATAAAGCAACTAAACCAATTACAGAATTAATAGAAAAATACCGTCAAGAAAATAATTTACCTGCTTATGATAAAGTTAATAGTCGTTATTCCCCACTAGCGCAAATTAGTCAACAACCAGCGGAATTAGAATTTCCCAGAGAAAATTTACCCCAATGGTTTCATTTTACAGGACCATATCACAATTCTATAGGTCGGGAAGTACCCGATTTTCCCTTTGATAAATTAACAGGACAACCCTTAATTTATGCTTCACTGGGAACTTTGCAAAATCGCTTATTACCAGTTTTTAGAACTATAGCTGAAGCGTGCCAAGATTTAGATGCACAATTAGTAATTTCTTTAGGTGGTTCAGCCGATCCTCAAGTTCTCCAAGGACTATCTGGAAATCCTTTAGTAGTGCGTTATGCACCCCAATTACAACTATTAGAAAAAGCCGATCTCACCATTACTCATGCAGGACTAAATACCACATTAGAATGTTTAACAAATGGTGTACCAATGGTAGCCATTCCCATTGCTAATGATCAACCAGGAGTAGCATCTAGAATAGTGTGGTCAGGATGTGGAGAAGCTATTCCCGTTAAAAAAGTGAATGTGAATAATTTGCGGAAAGCAATTACAAAAGTCCTCACAGAAGAATCTTATAACAAGAATGCTCTTAGGTTACAGACTGCAATTCAAAAATCAGGGGGAGTTAAACAAGCAATTGATATTATAGAACAGGCTATATCTACTGGTAAACCTGTTTTGAAATAGAAATCAAATATAAATTTGAATTGATCATAGTGCTTGTTGAACAGCAAAAAAATCAAGTTAAATAATAGATTTATGAAATCAATCTTTAGAAAACTGGGTTTAGTTGAAAAGTGGATGGAATTAGGCCACGAATAATGGCATGAGGATTTTATATTACAAAACTGAAAAAATTTGTGCGTTAGCGTAGCTTACCACAGGTATTACCTATTGTGATAAAAGCACGCGATCGCACATTCAACTATTCCCACCCCAAAATTTCCTCTGGTGTCAATTCCTGCACATTATTAAATACTACCTTTGCACCCGCACTGAGCAAAGTCTCAGTATAAGCATCCCGACGTTCTACCGTTCCCTGAACATGAGGTGGTAAAACTCCCACACCCACCCATGTACGAGAACTATCTAAACTTCTGGCTTTTTCCACAGTGTGCATATCTGCAACGGTATCACCCACATAAATCACAATTTCTTTTTTCTCACCACCATTTTCTAATAATTCAATCGTTGCAAATAATCCCGTAGGATCAGGTTTACCCGGTGCATCTTCCATCGCAATTAAAACCGGAGATTTTAAACCTAAACGTCTTTCTAAAATATAACTTGCAGAACCGCGAGTAGCACCACTAAAAAATCCCCAACTCATACCAGCTTGAGTGAGTAATTCTAAATAGCTTGGTTGTAATAATAAAGGTTCGTGACAAATATAACCATTCCAATTTATCGGATCTGTTCCCCGATAACGAGATTGAAAATAAGCAACAACATCTTCATAACTTAATTCTATTTCTTCCCTGGTTTTTCCTTGACTAACAAAATATCTGTAAATTAATTCTTGAGAACCTTCCCAATCATTATTCCAAATTCCCTCAGACTTGAGATTATCAATATCTACATCTGAAGGACGATAACCTTGATTTGTAAAATGTTCTACAGTATCTGCTAACGCGCGACGATAAGAACCGCCCACATCACGAATCACACCATCAATATCAAAAACAACTACTATATTTTTTTGTTGGTTAACAGTCATAGTCAATAAATGTCTTTAAGAATTTAACCATAATTAACCACATATTTTCATCAAAAAGCAAGATGATCAAAAAAAATTATCTCTCTGAAACCTCCCAATAGACTGGATATTAACAAATATCATGGCTGTGCTGTGATCCCATCCTTGACCTGATATCAACGATTAGTTATAGGATAGTAAAACCGGGGATCGCTATTTTCTCCTTTCCTGTGAACCAAAAACAAGTAAAAATGTATGCACTTAATCTTGCTCAGTTCAGTACATCAAGATTAATTTCCTAGTGAAAACTAGAGGTAGGGGGTACAACCCCTGGTATCATAGTTACTTGGAAACAAAAAATACACAATTACGGAGGTGCATGATCTATGTTCAGGAGTAACACTAGAAGACAATTAACCTATTACCCTGATAAACAATCGGGGTATTTAGCACATTATCAAAGGAGAGCATTAACTTACTATCCACAAAGAAAAATCAGCTATTACCAGACTCAAAAATTCAGCTATTATCATTTAATTGCTGCATTTGTTTTAGGACTGATAGGAGGATTTCTGATCAACAACTTGTATCAACATCATCGTTATCAGAACTTACTTGCATCAGCAGATGTAGTTTCAGAAAATAGGGCTGTAAATCTAAAAAACGTCGCTAATGTCGCTGATACGATCATCAAAATAGATAAACAAACAGCCTTTAATTCTGTGTGGAACTTACCACAGGTACAACGCAAAGCCAAAGAAATTGAAAATCTTTCTAAGGGTGCAATCGGCGTTTCTGCAACTGTAGACAGTTATCCTAGTGCAGATAAACCTTTCTATATAGTTAAAGTCTTTGAAAAACATCCAGATCAAACCACAAGTCCAGTTTACTGGTTTCGTGTATCTAGTTATAGTGGGGTAATTCAACCTTTGGATTTAGTAGAAAATCAGTACATAGACATAGAAAAATGGAATCCTGACGGACGTTGATAATTGAATCTTTACAACCCATCCAATTAACGCATATCCATAAAAAAACAGTAATAATCTATTCTCCTCCTTGCATTTTTCAGATACTTCTTTGAGTAAATTAAATCAAAAATTTTTGCTGATAA
This sequence comes from Nostocales cyanobacterium, assembly GCA_004292695.1. Taxonomy (GTDB): domain Bacteria; phylum Cyanobacteriota; class Cyanobacteriia; order Cyanobacteriales; family Nostocaceae; genus Okeanomitos. Next base: position 41,954 of record RDXV01000008.1, read on the forward strand.
AGGGTGACATACTAACGCACCCATCATATATATCAACTACATGACATCATTTTTTTAATCCAAAAATAACCTTTGTTTTAGAAATATCTTGGTTCTGATTCTATCAGCAGTTAATCTTACAACCCAACTTGACTGTAATGGGAGTATTCTTGCTGTTTTTCGGTAGAATAACTAAAAACGCATTTTCAGAAAGTATGACCAATCAATCTACCATTCCCGTTATTGTCAATGGTGCTGCTGGCAAAATGGGACGTGAAGTAATTAAAGCAGTTGCCCAAGCAGAAGATATGATTTTAATGGGTGCTTTAGATACCTCACCAGAACATCAAGGAAAAGATGCAGGAGAACTGGCAGGTTTAAGCGAACCTTTGGAAGTACCAATTACCAATCAATTAGAACCGATGTTAGGCTATGTAGCCGGAGAAAGACAGCTACAACCAGGGGTAATGGTAGATTTTACTCATCCTGATACCGTCTATAATAATGTTCGTAGTGCGATCGCCTATGGTATTCGTCCTGTGGTTGGTACAACTGGTTTAAGTCCTGAACAACTTAAAGAATTAGCCGACTTTGCCGAAAAAGCTAGTACAGGTTGTTTAATTATTCCCAACTTTTCTATTGGGATGGTGCTACTGCAACAAGCAGCAGTTACCGCATCCCAATATTTTGATCATGTGGAAATTATTGAATTGCACCATAACCAAAAAGCCGATGCACCAAGCGGTACAGCTATTCAAACTGCCCAGTTATTAGCCGAAATGGGTAAAACTTTTAACCCTCCCCAAGTGGAAGAAACGGAAAAAATAGCCGGTGCTAGAGGCAGTTTAGCTGATGAAGGGATTAGAATTCATAGTGTACGCTTACCAGGACTTATCGCCCATCAAGAAGTGATATTCGGTGCAGCCGGACAAATTTACACCCTCCGTCATGATACCAGTGATCGCTCTTGTTATATGCCTGGAGTTTTACTAGCAATTCGCAAAATTAACCAGTTAAAATCATTAGTATATGGATTAGAAAAAATTCTCTAGATTCAGAGGATACCCAACACTAAGCTACTAAGCTATGAGTAACCAAGCTGATAGAAATTGATCAGTTGAACATTTGATCTTTTACCTTTGACTTACCGTTGTGCATGAATAATGCACAACAGCTTAACCTGTAGCCAACAGTGAATTTTGTAATTTTTCATTTTGCATTTTTAATTAATTATGATTGTTCCACTGACCCGTGAAAAATTTGAACAAATAGTACCTCTTATCGCCAGTGGGTTACAATATAAATACTACTGGGGAAAATTTAGCAACTTTTTACAACGACTGTTAATTTCTGTTGTAACTGTTGTTATGATTTTACTATTAAAACTATTGTTGAAATTAGATTTCAATTTAGTATTTGTCTTTGGGGTATTTGGGGCTTTTTTCTGGTTATGGTATCCCGTATTTCAAGCCAGTATTAGAAATTCAAAATGCCGTCGTTATCAATATAGCGGCTTTTTTCGTGGTCGGGTACTAGATTGGTGGATTACAGAAAAGTTAATTGGTAAACAGGAAACTGTCAATAATAAAGGTGAATTAGTAGTAATCGAAAACCGCGAAAAAAGAATTAACTTAGAAATTGGTGATAATACAGGATTTGTTGTTGAATTTGATGCTCCATTACGTGCTGCTCACAAGGCGATCGCCCGTGGTCAAATTGCAGAAATGATAGTTATGTCTAATAGTCCTGATTTAAGCAGCATAGAAGAATTTAGTAATATTTACATTCCCAGTCGCAACCTTTGGGTGAGTGATTACCCATTTGTGCGAGAGGATCTATTTACAGAAATGAGTACCAGATTAAGAAATCAACAAAGAGATCAACCCCGTCGCCGTAGACAGTGAACAGTGAACAGTGAACAGTGATAACTGATAACTGATAACTGATAACTGATAACTGATAACTGATAACTGATAACTGGTAACTGATAACTGATAACTGATAACTGGTAACTGATAACTGATAACTGATAACTGATAACTGGTAACTGATAACTGATAACTGATAACTGACTTAATTTACTCCATTTCTATCTTGACCATAGGCTTGCCAAGCTAAGTCAACTAAACCATCAACAATAGCTGCTGCCACCACTGCGTTACCTTTACGACTGTCAATAGTAATATAAGGTACTAAAGAATCCTGTAATCTTTCCTTATCAGCATTTACATTAATAAACCCTGCCGGTGTAGCAATAATCAAAGCAGGTCTAATTTCTTCGGCTTCAATTAAATCTACTAGCGCAGTTAACGCAGTTTGGGCTTGACCAACTACAAAAATTCCCTCTGGGTAACGTTTGGCTAAGGTTTCAATGCCCCAAGCAGAGCGAGTTCTTTCTTTTTGAGGGCGTGTTAAAGCCTCCATGCTGCAATAAACTGGGTTTGCAAAGGTGTTTTGAATATCATAGGATATTCCTACTTGCACCATAGGCACATCTACAACAATAGTTGTACGTGCTGCCAGTGCTGCTGCCCCTGCTTGTAATGCGTGTTCCGAAAAACGTATCAACGACTTATATTCAAAGTCAGATGTTGCATATATTACTCGCCTGACTATCTCATATTCTGCTGGTGAAAAGACATGATCGCCAATTTCACTATCAATAATCGCCAGGCTTTGAGCATCAGTTACGTGCCATTCCATTCCTGTTAACTTATTACACAGATCAGCTTTCAGCTTATCATTAGAAGATAGGAAATAGGGGAATTTACACTGATAACTGATAACTGATCACTGATAACTGATTTAAGATTCTGTACTGGAAGAAGGACGGCTGAAACCCGGAGATAGATAAGCAACCAAAACACCGATTAAAAAAGCCGAAATATTACGTACTAAAGGGACCCAGTCGCTAGTACGGGTGATCACTGGGGCAATTCCAAAGGCAATAAACAAAATTCCCCATAAAGGTGAGAAAATTAATGCCCACTGCCAAGCAAATACTTGTTTATCATTACGGGGTTGAGCCGCAAAACCACAAATGATACCACCAATTGCAGAAGTTATCAAGGTGAGTATCCATTGTTCTCTGGGTAGTCCGGGTACGACGTTACAACCACCGTCTAATAAACAACCTTTGACTGAATTTAAAGCGTCTAAGATTGCTTTGTCTTCACCATTTTCTCTGACGTAGTATAAGTTACCGAAGCGGGTTTGTAGTTCAATCCAAAATGTCCGGGGTAACAGTTCATAGACTGCATCGCCGACGCTGAAACTGAGAATGTTACCACCGCGAGAGTCTGCCACTAGGAGAATACTTTTATCATCTAAACCCCAATATTTGATGACTGCTCTACCTGGAGTCCGATCATACTGGGTTAATACGCGCAATTTCCAACCAGTATCTTTTTCAAATTGATCTAGCTCTTGAACCAGTTTTTCTTCTTGCGGATCAGGAAGTGTTTTTGCTAAGTCAACTACTGGGGTGAATGTATCAGGTAGTAAGTCGGGGTTTTCATAGGCTAGGGCTGATGGTGTGTTGTTTGCCCACATTGCTCCCGCAAAACAAAATACTGCAATGGATACTAATAAGCGTCGCCAAAAACAAAGCTGCATGGAATTTTTTATACAAGTATTAACTACAAAGGTGAACAAGTTGTTTTAAAAACTAGGAAAACGGAAATACTTCGTTACACTTCTTTACTGTACTCTAATCTTCGACAATGGGGAATAGGTTACTTTGAGGTTACTTGTGAGTCAGAATTTTAAAGGATTTTGTCAGATATCCAATGCCCCATGTCCCACAACCATCACCCGTCTTCTTTTCTCAGAATTTTGGATTCTGAGAATGTTAGTTCTGTTTGACTACTCATGGTTAATTGATCATTGGTACGTTTAACGGTTGTTGGTCGTGTAAAAGTTTTCCAAGCAGCTTTGAAACCTACTACTAAACTACGGGTACTAATCTGAATATCTTCCGCTTGTTTTTTAGCAATATCTAGACTTTGATCTACTTGTCTGACTACTTGACTAGCACTCCTGACACCTTCACTAACGTCATCACTTAAATCAGTGAGTTCTAAACTGGTATTACGAATTGCCTGGAGAGTGGAAGGTAACTCACGTGAAAGCGTGTCAAATAATTTTTCAGCACTGCGAGCAGCATGGGCTAACTCCTGTAAAGTGGGTATAGCCGCTACTAGAACTGCTGTTAAACTAGCAGCGACTAACATTAAAGACATTGCCAGCCAAAATAAAGGGTCAATCACGGTTATGCTATTTATGAGCGTTCTAGGTTCTGATTTTCAGAATCTGTGTTTTCTAAGTCAGTAGGATTTTTTCTTTTCAGGGCTTGACTTTCCCGTTGAGTAGCGACTACTCCGGCGGCGATCGCTTCCTTTAATCTATCTAGGGTATCATCCCAATTTTCCAATGCAGTGGTAGAAAGACGACCGGCTTGGATCTGTACACTGGTTGATATATCTTCTGCTAACTCTGGTAAAGCATCCGCAGATTTTTTCAACAGTTTTCGGGTTTCGCGGCCTGCACGGGGAGCAGTCAGTAAACCTGTTAAAGCCCCAATGGTAGCTCCCAGCATGACACCGCCAATAAATATTCCAGAACGATTATTAGACATATTTACTAATCATCTCTTTACAGCTATTTTACTGGAGTTAGGGAACTCTTAACAGGGAACAGGGAATAGGTACAACTAAGTAGGTAGGCGTTGAAAATTGTCGTCAAGGCAAAAGGCAAAAGGCAAAAGGCAAGAGGGAAGAGACTTTCAGCGATTTTACATTTTGTTACATACCTTGGTTTTTTCGAGCCGACTTACTTATGCCACCCCAGCTATCAATCATCAAACAGAAGTCCTATAGGATCAAATATAATTCAGATAGACTTTTGCAATATATTTCTCCCCAATATGATTAAGTCTAGTATTTGGCGTAATTTTTGGATTTGCAATTGCAGGATTTGATTTTTGTATCTGAGGTTATGGATTTGCTCTTTACCAGTATAAATACTTGCTATTGATGTATATAGTATTTCATTGATTATAATTTGATAGCTATTAAGACTATTTGTGATCAATACTAGCTTTTGTTTTAGTAGCCATATCTGTATAGCTAGGTAAAAAAATATAATAGAAATAAATAGGTTTATAAAAATGACAAGTATGACTATTTTCAACATTGAGACTCCTATGATTGTTTTTATTATTTATTACATGATTTATTATATTATTTTAAGTTTATTGGTTATTTTTTATAATAATTGCTTGTTAAGTTATAAACGACTATCTGGTTATTTATATTGACTTCCTGATCATAGCTATTTGGGTAGGGAAGATGATATAAAAAATGAGGCTAAATTTACTTTAATTGTATTAATGGTATCTAATAAATCAGTTTGTTTTGATTGGATGCGGTGAAATTACAATTATAGCTTAAATATGTGATTTTGGTATTTAAAAATATGAAACCTAAAAATTTAGAAGTTTTGCTCATCAAGTTATTAAGAAAGTTAATTAAGCAAGAATTAAAAAAAACACAGGATGACGATATTCAAATTATGGATAAAACAGTCAGTCAGCTAGAGCATGAATTATCTGAAATTTATGACCAGAAAAAAATACCTCATGCACCAGAAATGCTTAATGAGATTCCTCATGGTGAATACTTAAATCTGACCTTCAGTACAGAAGCAGATGCTGAATTAGAACGCAGATTGAGAGAAATTAAATTTCGACAAGAACTGAGAAAAGATTGGATTATTTTTTTAGTGAAAGATGTAATAGTTTATGCTACTACAGTTATATTTATCTTGACTTTCTCATGCTTGTTTCTTGTCCAGGTTCTCTACCCATCATCACATTAGTTGAATGACTATTTTTTATGTTGATTAGCCTGATATTAGTTGATTTTCATAAACAGCTATAATATTTTATGATCTTCTCGATGGCTTCGTCAATCCAAAATGAGTGGGAATATTCCCTCAAGTGAAATTGATTGATCCTATAAAACAGGTGAATAAGGTACAAAAGTACCTGAAAACTCTTGAGGGTATGAATTTTTGGTAAACTGCCTGGCCAATTCCCATTTCCTAAATTTGACTGCTATATTAGAGTAAATTAATTTATAGTGAGGGTTATAAGACTGTGCGTGATGATTTAGTCGGACTAGAAATTACTGATCAGGAATTAGAAAGATTAACTAATTTACCAGTTAAAAATGAATTAATTATTATTACAAAATATTTACATATTTGGCGGGATTTATTGATTGCTAAAATCAAAGGTTCTGAAGTAGCAACAGTAATTTTCGTAGGTTCTTCTGGGGGTTTAATTATATATATATTATTAAGTGTAATTATGAAAATATTTTTTAGTTGGATTGATTTACCTCCTGCATTTTTACTCATTTTTCTCAGTATTTGGTTAGGTGGCGTAATTCAAAGTTTATTATATTTAAACTGGAGAGTTAAAAGTAAGTTTCTCAAGGAAAAAATGACCAACTCTTTAGGGATTCTTCTCCAAGATGTAGAGCGATATAATACCATGATTAAAGCCATAGATATTAACGATCAAATTGAAGCGGCAGGAAACCTAGAAGTAGCTATTCAAAATCGCCCAAGAGTAATAGAGGCTTTAAATATAACTAGGTTAGAATTAGTCAGAGCATTAAAAACAGAAAGAATTTTGCGAGAAAATAAAAACTTTATTTTGAGTAATTCTGAGTTATTTTCTCAAAACTTAGCCACTCTCACTTCTATGCAAGTGACAGAACAGGCAACGGAACACGGCAGAATATTAAATGAAGCTTTGCAGATTGCTTTAGATGTTCAATATGAAATGGGAAAATTACAAAATCAGCGATAAGATACAAAATCAATTCCAATAAAATGTTAATTAGTAATTAGTAGTAATTTGATGTTCGTAAAGTATGCAAAAATACAGCTATTTATTAAACCCAATTCTATATTAATGCTTTGAAGACAAACATCTAGTAAAAATTTTTGACTTTATAGTTTAATCTTGACCCTGTATCAGAGTAACATTAAAGAATATGATAAGACAAGAGTCTAGTTAAATAAATAACATATTAATATGGATTGGCAAGAAATTAGAGGTAACTGGGTAATTATTCCCCGTCGTCCTGTAGGTATCATTCATTTCTTGGGGGGTGCTTTTGTCGCTACTGCACCTCACCTGACTTACCGTTGGTTGTTGGAGGAGTTAGCTAACCAAGGCTATGTTATAGTTGCTACGCCATTTGTAAATACTTTAGATCATCAGGCGATCGCTGAGTCTGTACTACTCAACTTTGAGCGTACCATAGAACGTTTACAGGATTCAGGAAAATTACGTAAGCTATACTTACCGATCTACGGTGTAGGGCATAGCATGGGTTGTAAACTTCATTTACTCATTGGTAGTCTTTTCCCGGTACAACGGGCTGGCAACATTTTGATTTCCTTTAACAACTATACAGCTAAGGATGCCATTCCTTTGGTAGAACAATTAAATTCTACACTACCCATAGAATTTACACCTACACCCCAAGAAACTAATCTGCTAGTAAGAAAAAATTATCAAATTCGGCGAAATTTACTAATTAAATTCAGTAATGATACTCTTGATCAATCTGCTAATTTAACTCAAATCTTACAAAAACGTTTTCCAGATATGGTGACAGTACAAACCTTATCAGGTAATCATACCACTCCATTAGGTCAAGAAATTAAATGGCAACCGGGGAATTCTTTTACTCCTCTAGATGCAATTGGACAGTGGTTTAAACAAGAAGTATATCGGGATTTATATGAATTGAAAAAAATTATGTTGTTATGGCTGAATCCTCTGGCATCTTCCTAATTAATTTCCGCAGGATTTGAAATTATTTATACTGGGGAAAATAGGGGTAAAATAACTAATTTCGTACACCATTTATTATGTTTCAGATTTTAGTAATTGATGATGATTTATCAATCCAAATTCTCCTGAAAAGGATGTTAGAAAAACAAGGTTATCAAGTAGTTACTGCTAGTAATGGCCAGGAAGGAATTTTACAAGCTCTGACTTCTCAGCCTGCTCTAATTATCTGTGACTGGATCATGCCAGGTTTAAATGGGTTGGAAGTTTGTGATCGCATTAAAAAAGATCCGAATTTATCCACCACATTTTTTATTTTATTAACTTCTTTAGATTCAGTGGCAGATCGAGTCAAAGGACTTGATGCTGGTGCTGATGATTTTATTTCTAAACCCATAGAACAAAATGAGTTAAAAGCGAGAGTCAGAGCCGGTTTACGTCTCCATCAACTCAACCGAGATTTACAAACCCAAAAATTATTATTAGAAACAGAACTCGCAGAAGCCGCAGAATATGTAAAATCTCTATTACCTTTACCCATGACTAAACCTCTGGGTATTAGTTCTCGCTTTATTCCCTCCCGACAGTTGGGGGGTGACTGTTTTGATTATTACTGGTTAGATTGTGATCATATCGCTATTTATTTATTAGATACCGCTGGGCATGGACTTAGAGCTACTCTTCCCTCGGTTTCTGTTCTTAATTTATTGCGTTCCCGTGCGCTTAAAGGACTGAATTACTATCAACCCAGTCAGGTTTTAACTGCTCTCAATCATACTTTTCAAATTAATTATCAAAATGATAAATACTTTACGATTTGGTATGGTGTTTATAACCAAAAAACTCGCCAGTTAGTTTATGCTAGTGCTGGACATCCACCAGGGATATTAATATCTGGTAATTCTCCTAACACCACAGAAACAAAACTTTTAAAAACTCCAGGTATGCCTGTGGGAATGTTTCCAGATACAAAATATGTGGATGAATATTGTCAAATTAACTCTCCTAGTAATCTTTATATTTTTAGTGATGGTGTTTACGAAATTACTAAGTCTGATGGTAGTCTTTGGAGTTTAGATGGCTTTATTCAATTATTGGTGAGTTTACAATATTCTGTAAATTACCAACTTGATTATATCCTTAACTATTTAACCAAATTAAACTCCAAAGATGTGTTTGATGATGATTTATCTATTCTACAAGTTAGGTTTGATTAATTAGCTGCTAGTAAACCTTCATGAAAAGCATCTTCACTAGGAAAGATTTCAAATATTTGATTCATGCTGGTAAGTTCAAATATCATTCTCACTTCCTCTTTTACTGAGCAGAGAACCATTTTAATATGAGCATCTCTTAATGTTTTAAATGCTAATACTAGAGATCCTAAGCCCGAACTATCTAAAAATGTGATATTTTGACAGTCTACTAAAACAATTTTTGCCCCACTTTCTAAAATTTGAGCAATTTCTTGCTGAAATTCAGGGGAAGTTTCAGCATTTAGATTTTTATTAAGTTTAATAACTTTCACCTGCTGACTCATAGTTTTGTTACCCTAATTGATGTCAAACATAGCTAGTATATCTCAAGATAACTAGGTTAGTAAATTTTTATCATTGAAGATATTATAAATTTATTGATTTGTAAATATTCGCTTAAAAAATAGTCATAAAAACTTGAGCTTTATATTTTAAAAGCTACAGAAAAATTATTTACAATTAATCTCATAAGTCATCATTTTTGGTTGGATAATTAACCAAGGTAGATGGATATGAAGGATTGATGATAATTCAACTTATTATGACAAGGCTTTAATGACTGTTAGCTGTTGTGTTTTTAGGGTTAACTTTAGCTCTGTACAGTAATTTATTACCTTGACGGTATCCAACATAACACACTTTTACAATTTCGCCCACTTCAGCAGTTCCTTGCAAAATTTGGTGCATTTTTGGATCATAGGGTATTTCTGCACCCACTGAGGCAATAGTTTCTACTCCCCAAGTCTGTAATAATTTATCTAAGGGCTTTTGTACCAGTGCTAGTATTTTTACTGCTGCTAACTGGGGGTTTTCTTTGGCTTTTTCTGCTGCTGTTGGCCAAAACAATAATAAAGATTCTAATATTTGTAAAGTTGATTGTTGAAATTCTTGTTGTAATATCTCTTTTTGCTGTTCTAATTGAATTTTCACTCTTTCATATTCTTTTGTGAAATTAGCTATTTCCTGATTGCTGTTAATATCTAAGTGATGCTGATGATTTCCTGAAATATCATGATATTTCTGAATATTTATATCGGAGAAAATGGTGATTAATTCAGTTAATGATATTTCTAAGGTTTCGGCAATTTTTAATAATATATCTATTTTCATTTGCTTGATCTTTCCTGTTCGTAAATTCAGGATTTGACGCTCGGAAACACCAGCAGCTAAACTCAGATTTTTAAAATTATTAATACCAACTTTCTGCATTAAGTGTTGTAATTTGGATGTGAGGTTTTCATTAACCATAGGATTAGAGGTATAATTTTTTTATCAATTATCCTAATTAATTATACCCCATTTATCCACTACTATTCTTTTAGTTGAATTTTTACTCAATTTAATGTTTAAGCTAGATGCATTTTCAGAACACTAGGAGTAGCTTTTCTGACTCTTGCTAGGATAGTTTCTTTACCTAGACGTTGACAAGCTTCATAACGATGGCAACCAGAAAAGCCATAATATCGTCCATCTACTTCTAGAACCTCTATTGGTTCTTGTTGACCAATTTCAGCAATTGATTTCATTAATTCTTGGACTTTCTTTTGATCATTCTGACGTGGTAATGGGCGTTGAATTTGATTTAAGGGAATTTCTTGTATTTTGACCATAGATAAGTGTTTATTATTTCAGCCTTTTAATAAATCATAGTCGTTATGATTTTAGGTTGCAAGTGTTGGATAAAAAATAGGTAGTGATATGATTAGATGGCATCAACAGCATCAACAAAACCCTCCAAAAAACGCTCTAAACCCAGTTAAAATCTGCCCTAAAGCCTCATTGTGGGAGAAAAATCTGATTTTCATGAAAATATTTTTCTGGCGTTCTTCCTGCAAATTAGCCACTACTTTCTGCTTGATAGGATTGACTGCGGCATCCAGTCCTGTGCAAAATAATGCAGATGTAGAACTAAAAATTGGTATTATTCAAAGATTTGGAGATACCCAGACAGATAAACTCAAGCTGACACCAACCCAGGGCGATCGCCTCAAATTAGAATTTTCTGTTAATAATCAACCACAAACCCTAGTCACTGCCAACCCCCTGGAGTTGGAAACGGTGATGGAAACTTTACCTCAACCCAAACTGCAAGAGGTGTTAGTTTTAGGTGATTTTCGTACCTTTGAAACCGCTGAGGATTATGCTAGAACTTGGCGTGATCAGGGTATAGAAGTAGAAATTGCCCAACCAGACGGTTGGCAAGTTTGGGCAAAGCGAGATGTTTACAGTAGTCCTTTTTTGCGGCGGTTGCTACTACAAACTATTAAAACATCGGGACAAAAGTTACCTTATTTGGAAACTCAAACTCTCACACAAGTACCGCGAGTCAGTTGGGAAATTAACGGTAAACGATACAGCGATAATAATTTAAAAATTACCACGACCAAAAATTTAATTCGTGTTAATGACAGCGACAAGGATAGTAATAATCGTCTTTTTGCTGGACGTTTAAATTTACAACCCAATGCTTACGGTACTTATTCTCTGGTTAATCATGTACCTTTGGAAACATATTTGCGGGGAGTTGTACCCTATGAAATTGGCACGACAGCACCGACGGCATCCCTAGAAGCGCAAGCGATTATCGCCCGTACCTATGCTTTACGTAATGTCCGTAGATTTGCGGTAGACGGTTATCAATTATGTGCCACTACACACTGTCAAGTTTACAATGGTTTGAATGCAGCAGCGAAAACTACAGATCAGGCGATCGCCTCAACTAGAGGTAAGGTACTCACCTACAACAACGAATTAGTAGATGCTTTATATTCCTCCACTACCGGCGGTGTGACAGCATTTTTTAGCGATGTGTGGAATGGGGAAGATCGCCCTTATTTGCGGCCAGTGGTAGATACACCTACCAATATGTGGGACTTATCAGCCAAGAGTTTAAGCGATGAAAAGAACTTGAGAGAGTTTATTAACTTAAAAACAGGGTTTAATGAAAGTACATGGGATGTGTTTCGCTGGAATAAACAAACTAGCTTAGAAGATATTACCTGGCATTTACAGAAGTTTTTACGCGCTAAAAAAAGTCCTTATGCCAAATTTAAAACTATCAAAGCAATGGCCATAACTAAACGTAGCCAAAGCGGGCGAATATTAGAGATGGGGATAAAAACGGATATTGGTACTTTTACTTTACACAAAGATGAAGTCCGCAGTGCCTTTGCTGCACCCCGTAGTACCCTATTTTATTTACAACCGATTAACAAAGGCAAACCAGATATTTGGGGATATGCTTTTATTGGTGGAGGTTTAGGACATGGAGTAGGTTTAAGTCAGACAGGAGCGCAAAATTTAGCTAAACTGGGTTGGTCTAGTGAAAAAATTTTGCAGTTTTATTATCCTGGAACAGAATTAAAAAAACTTAGTGAAGACATCAAACCTTCCTAACCTTGTTAAAAATTGATAAGTAAAAGCCACCACTAGACTTTGAATAAGATAAAGTGGTGGTAATTATATAACAATAATTTGTTCTTAGTAGAGAGATTCTTCTTGGTGAGTAATGATTACACAATCAGAAGTTGGTTTAGCAATACAGGTCAAAACATAACCAGCTTCGATTTGATCATCATCTAAGAAAGACTGATCTTCTTGATCAACTGTACCACTTTCCAGTTTGCCAGCACAGCTAGAGCAAGCACCAGCACGGCAGGAGTAAGGCAAGTCTAAACCTGCTTCTTCTGCAACGTCTAAAATAATTTCATCATCTGGAACTTCAATGGTGGTGTTGATACCTTCAGCGTCGTTTTTTAATGTGACTTTGTAAGTAGCCATTTGATATTCCTCTCTTGTGATAACGGCAGTATAAGATTTTTCAGAACAAGCAAGCAGCTAAATAACGACAATTAGCTACTGAGTTTCTTTAATTCAATTCCCACAATGGATAATGGGAAGTCTCTGGTATATTACTTTAACGGTAAAGCCTTGGCAATTGTCAACACCATAGCTCGTAGTTTCTAGTAAAGAGCTTCTTCTTGGTGGGTTTGAATTGTACAGTCAGAAGTGGCATAGGCCACACAGGTAAGGACGTAACCAGCTTCAATTTGATCATCATCTAAGAAAGACTGATCGGACTGGTCAACTGTACCAGAAATAAGTTTACCAGCACAACTGGAACAAGCACCAGCACGGCAAGAAGAAGGTAATTCAACACCGTTTTCTTCTGCAAACTCTAAGATGTATTCATCTTCGGGAACATCTAGAGTGACGTTTATACCTTCACTTTCATTAATTAAAGTGACTTTGTAGGTAGCCATTTGTTAATCCTCTCTTGTCAAAATGGCAGTATAAGTTATCCTAAAGCAAACCATACAGTTAACTTGATGGATTTAACTGCTGTATTTGATTTTGTTCAATTCTGATACTACGGGAAAAATCAAACTTTGTAACGAAAAATAGACCACGATTAGTAATGAAATTTAGTTACTTATGACTAATAAGTTTTAGTTATCTAATATCAGCATTCAGACAGATGGCAAAAATATGTTTGAATGTATTATTTTCGTGGTTGCATGGCCAGAAAATATAGAAAACAAATTGACTGAATTTGCCCTAACTTGCCTTGCAGAGATTGGGACTTATGGCAATCTTGACATTTAACATCATAACTCGATTGGGAAAACAATGTATAATTTAGAGCTACCTTTGCTTAAAAACTTTATGGGCGTTGGTTTAGTGGGAACTGGGTATGCAGCCAGATTAAGAGCAGAAGCCTTTGATCAGGATCATCGCACAAAGTTGGTGGCGATCGCCGGTCATACTCCTGAAAAAACTGGAAATTTTTCCAAAGCATATCAAATCCCGATGATGACTTATCAAGAATTAGTGGTGCGGGAAGATGTAGATTTGGTAGTCATTGCCGGCATTAATTCAGATCATGGTAAAATTGCCAGAGCAGCCTTAGAAAACGATAAACACGTAATTGTTGAGTACCCCTTAGCGGTGGATGTTCAAGAAGCAGAACAGTTAATTGCTTTAGCTCAAGCTAAAAATAAACTCCTGCACGTTGAACATATAGAACTTTTAGGTGGTTGGCATCAAACCCTAAAACAAAACTTAGACGAACTTGGACAATTATTTTACGTGCGTCTGAGTACCACTAAACCAGAACGCCCAGCACCGCGCAAGTGGACTTACCATCATAACTATTTTGGGTTTCCCTTAATTGGGGCTTTATCTCGTTTACATCGGCTAATTGACGTATTTGGTGAGGTTTTCTCTGTTAACTGTCATCAGCGATATTGGCAAACGGAAAACGACTACTATCAAAGCTGTCTTTGTACAGCACAGTTGTGTTTTAAAAGTGGTTTGTTAGCTCAAGTAATTTATAGTAAAGGTGAGACTGTTTGGCAGTCAGAAAGAAAGCTGGAAATTCACGGTGAAAATGGGGGGTTAATTCTGGATGGTAACACAGCGGCTTTGATCCAACCAAAAGAGACTAGGTTAATTGATATGGGTCAGCGTCAGGGTTTATTTGCCAAGGATACAACTATGGTTTTAGATTATCTTTTTGATGGTAAACCTTTATATGTGACACCGACAGCCAGCCTCTATAGTCTCAAGGTAGCAGATGCAGCACGCAGAGCAGCGGAAACAGGTTTAACTATATTTTTAACAACAGACGAATCTTAGATAAATGAGAACTGAACAAATTGTAATTTTATCCCCCAGGGAAATAGAAAAAATGCGTAAAGCTGGGCGGTTAGCTGCTCAATTGTTACAGCATTTAGAACCAATGGTGAAACCGGGTGTAAGTACCCAAAAACTTAATGATGAGGCGGAAAAATGGACAAAGGCACACGGAGCAATTAGCGCTCCTTTAGGTTATAAAGGTTTCCCTAAGTCAATTTGTACCAGTGTGAATGAGGTTATTTGTCATGGTATTCCCAACCCCAGACAAATTTTAAGGGAAGGTGACATTATTAACATAGATGTGACACCAATTGTAGACGGTTATCATGGGGATACTTCTAAAACTTTTATTGTCGGTAGTGCTAAACCCAGTACCCAAAAATTGGTAGAAGTAACGGAAAAATGTCTGTATTTGGGTATTGGGGAAGTAAAACCAGGGGCAAAAATTGGTGATATCGGTGCTGCTATTCAAGAATACGCTGAAGCTCAGGGTTTTTCCGTAGTTCGGGAATTTGTGGGACATGGTATTAGTAATGTTTTTCACACATCCCCCGATATTCCCCATTTTGGCACAAGGGGTAAGGGTAAAAAATTAAGACCGGGAATGGTGTTTACAATAGAACCTATGATCAATGAGGGTACTCATGAATCAGAAATGTTAAGTGATGGTTGGACTGCGGTTACACGCGATCGCAAACTATCAGCCCAATTTGAGCATACCATCGCTGTTACAGAAGATGGGGTGGAGATTCTGACTTTACCAGAATAGGTGACAGGGAACAGGGAACAGGGAACAGGGAACAGAGTTCAAAATTGCTTATGATCTGGATTATACAGATAGATAATCAATCATGGAAAAACCTCAGCAACAAAGTGGAAAAACTTCTCGACGTGGTTTTTTGGGACAAGCACTGACTACAGCAGGTACAGTTATTGCTGCTCCCGCTTTACTCAATCAACCTAATGTAGAGAAAGAGACTATCCCAGAAACTAAAGATGTCATGACTACTACCCTTTCAGTCAACGGTAAACAGCATTCTCTCACCATTGAACCCCGTGTTACTCTCCTCGATGCTCTCCGGGAAAATATGGGTTTAGTGGGTAGTAAAAAAGGCTGTGATCATGGACAGTGTGGAGCTTGTACAGTTCTCATTGATGGTGAGCGGGTTTATTCTTGCTTATCTTTGGCAGTGATGCAGGAAGGTAAAAAAATTGTCACCATTGAAGGACTAGCGGACGGTGATAACCTCCATCCCATGCAAACCGCCTTTATTGAAAATGACGGTTTTCAATGTGGTTACTGTACCCCTGGGCAAATTTGCGCTGCTGTTAGTTTGGTAGAAGAGGTGAAAAAAGGTTGTGTAAGTTATGTTACATCTGATTTAAACAACCCACCCCAGTTAGCAGCACTTTCAGAAACAGAAATCAAAGAAAGGTTAAGTGGTAATCTCTGTCGTTGCAGTGCTTACAACGGTATTGTCGCCGCAGTGCAACAGGTAGCAGGACAAAAACCACCTTCGCCAATGGCAGAGATTTTAGTACGTGAATCTCAGGATGCGTAAGTATCTTATAAGGCAAGAGGCAAAAGTGAAGAATATGTTAGGATGAGTTTCAAAGAATCAATAACTTAATAATCGTTTTTGCTATCGCTATATTATGAAGAACTTTAGTTATACTCGCGCCATCTCTACAAAAGATGCAATTCAAAAAAGCACGGCTGATCCCAATTCTCTATTTATTGGTGGTGGTACAAACTTAGTAGATCGCCTCAAAGCATTTTTAGACAAACCATCTCAATTAATAGATATTTCTCGCTTACAAATGCAGAACATCGAAAAACTACCTAACGGTGGTTTGCGAGTGGGAGCATTAGTAAGTAACACAGCATTAGCGGATCATCCTGAAATTCGCCGCAACTACCCTGTACTATCCAGAGCGATCTTATCAGGAGCATCTCAACAAATTCGCAACGTTGCCACAGTGGGGGGTAACATTTTACAAAGAACCAGATGTTCTTATTATTATGACACTGCATTTTCCTGTAACAAACGTCAACCAGGGAGTGGTTGCCCGGCAGCTACAGGCATAAACCGGATGCACGCGATTTTAGGAGCAAGTGATCAATGTATTGCCGTTCACCCTTCTGATATGTGTGTCGCCTTGGCGGTTTTAGATGCAGTGGTGGAAGTAGAAGGAACAAAAGGAAAAAGACAAATACCCTTTGTTGACTTGCACCGTTTACCAGAAAACACACCCCAACAAGATACGAATTTACAACCTGGTGAATTAATCACGGCTGTAATTTTACCACCTTTACCTTTAGCAAAATCAGGTGTGTATTTAAAACTACGAGATCGCGCTTCCTATTCCTTCGCTTTGGTGTCAGTAGCCACAGCAATAGAAGTTACAGGAAATAATATCAAAGATGTGCGGTTAGCTTTGGGTGGAGTTGCCCATAAACCTTGGCGTGCTGAGGAAGCGGAAAAATATTTAATTGGTAAATCTGCGGATATGGAC
>RDXV01000060.1 GCA_004292695.1 Nostocales cyanobacterium
GTTGACAGTTGACAGTTGACAGTTGACAGTTGACAGTTGACAGTTGACAGTTGACAGTTGACAGTTGACAGTTGACAGTTGACAGTTGACAGTTGACAGGTGACAGGTGACAGTTGACAGTTGACAGTAAAGAGTTTATCTATTCCCTATTCCCTATTCCCTATTCCCTATTCCCTATTCCCTATTCCCTATTCCCTTCTTCCACTGATAACTGATAACTGGTGACAGTGATTAAGTAGAATTAACTAATGACTAATGACTAATGACTAATGTTGAAAATTTATACACAAATTGAACGTGGTCAAGCCTGGTTAAACAAATATCAAGGTAGTTTACCTATCTTTTCTTGTGTATTAGGTTTTACTGAAACTTGTTTAATTCCTGGTATTTCTGCTGCTGGACTAACGCCAGAGGATCGCAAATATACGGCTTGTGCAGATGCAGAATTTTTATACTATGGTGCTACCCATGAAGCAGTTTACCCTTTACCTCCTTTGACTGCTGGTGCTTCTCCTGTGTTAATTTCTCGCGCTGTGGTGGCAGAACTGAAAATACCTGTTTATCTGTTTAATGCGGGTTTAAATATTACTCCTGCTGTACCTTATATTGATTTGGGTGGTAAACCTGCTAGGTGCGTTAGTTCCGGTGCAGCTATGGAAATTAGCACTGTTAAACATTTACTTGATCAAGGTTTATCTTGGGGTTCTCAACTGAGTGAGAAAATCACAGATGGATATTTAATTTTAAGTGAGTGTGTTGTCGGTGGTACAACTACGGCTTTGGCAGTTTTAACCGGTTTGGGAATTAATGCTAATAATAAAGTTAATAGTAGTCATCCTATTTGTAATCATGCTCAAAAGTGGGATGTTGTGAACTCAGGTTTGGGTAAATTTCCTCGGTTTACAGATCCCCTCGAACTTGTGGCCGCTGTTGGTGATCCTATGCAGGTTGTGGTAGCAGGAATGGCGATCGCCGCTAGTCGTCGTTGTGGGGTTTTATTGGCTGGTGGTACACAAATGTTAGCGGTTTATGCTCTACTACAGGCGATCGCTAACACTTATTCTCTAACTTGGCAACCAGAAGCGGTTGTTGTTGGTACAACCCGCTGGGTAGCGGAAGATGCAACTGGTGCAACTGTTGAATTAGCCCGCCATTTATCCACAAGTAAAATGAATTGGGTAACAGAAATTCCACCTCTATTAGCCACTCAATTAAGTTTTACAAATTCTCGTTATCCTCAACTTCGCGCCTATGAGCAGGGTTTTGTGAAAGAAGGTGTGGGTGCAGGAGCAGCTTGTATTGCCGCCTCTGTGAGTCAAAATTGGCAGCAAGCACAACTTTTAACAGCTATTGAATTTCAAATACGGCAGTTAATGAATTCTTTGCCGCATT
Organism: Nostocales cyanobacterium; assembly: GCA_004292695.1. GTDB lineage: Bacteria > Cyanobacteriota > Cyanobacteriia > Cyanobacteriales > Nostocaceae > Okeanomitos. The sequence continues at coordinate 1,393 of RDXV01000060.1, forward strand.
AATTGTTCTTCTAAAGCAGCAATTCGATTATATGCGGCTGTTAATTGTGCGGTGAGTCTTTTGATTTGAATTTCCGCAGTGATATATCTTCCTCCTGTCTGTTGTTCCATTTTTGGATAAATGCCATCCCTTAACACATCCTTATGTTCTAAATCAGCAGGAAAGTTAACTTGGGGTTGTAACGGAAAACTTTCAACTTGACTATTTTCTAGATGGTGATCTTGATTTTTGGGCAAGTCTGTAAAGCAATCTGACAAACCTTGAGACATTCTTCTATCTAAGTTGGTAATTACTTCGTATAGAGCATCTAACTTATCACTTAAAGTTAGTATCTGTTCCTGTAATGAATCCATTTAATACCTTTTATTACCTTATATTCCAAAATATTGCTTCTATGTTATTCAATTTCATATCAATGTTAAAAATACTTATGATTTATTTAATCTTTGATGTAATTTTTAAAATTTATGCCTGTTATGGGACTGGTATTTGATTTTTGAAATTATCTGTGTAGAAAGGGAACAGGGAACAGGGAACAGGGGAAGTGTACGGAGTGCTTTTCAAGAATCAAATATTATTCCTATATACCTGATAATTTTGAGTTTTTTATCTAACTAAATAATTACTATAGATATCACTCAATTTTTATTAAGAAAAGTTAAGCAAAAAATCTTGAATATAGTATGATAAAAAAAAGGAAATCAAAACTCATAGACACTAGGAGAAAAAGTTTGTATAAACTTTACTAAGATAAGAATAAAATTATTTAATAGTTGCAAACCTAAAAATAAATGGATAGAAGGTCTTTCTTACTGGGTACAAGCGGAATTTTGGTTTCTCAAATACTGGCAGGATGCGATAAAAACAACCAGACAAAACTGACAATTCAGTTATTGAAAGGTTCTGTACCAGGTCAAGTAGTAAACCAATTCAAGAAAATAATCGAGTCAGAGTCACAGACAAAATTAAAATTTATTCCTACTAATCAAATTAGCGTTGCCTTTAAACAATTGCAAACTTGGCAACAACCAAAAAAAGATAATCAAGAAGATTGGCAGCGGTTGATCCCATTGCGTCAAAATTCTCAAAATGATCGATCTGATTTATTAACTTTAGGAGATTTTTGGTTAAAAGCAGCCATTGAACAAAAATTAATTCAACCCATAGAAACAGCAGAAATTAAACAATGGTCAGCATTAGATCAAAAATGGCAACAACTGGTAAAAAGGAATTCTCAAGGTGACATTGATAAAAATGGTCAAGTATGGGGTGTTCCTTATCGCTGGGGTAATACGGTAATTATTTATAATCGGGAAAAATTGAGGGAATTTGACTGGCAACCCACAGACTGGAGTGATTTGTGGCGAGAGGAATTAAGATTAAAAATATCCTTACTTAATCATCCAAGAGAGGTTATTGGTTTAGTTTTAAAAAAACTAGGAAAATCATACAATACAGAAAATATTTCTACTATTCCTAACCTAGAAACAGAGTTAAAAACATTAAATCAACAAGTAAAATTTTATGATTCTACCACTTATTTAGAACCATTAATTATTGGTGATACTTGGTTAGCAGTAGGGTGGTCAAGTGATATTATCCCTATATTAAATCGTTATCCAAAATTGGGTGCAGTTATTCCCCGATCAGGAACTGCAATTTGGGCTGATTTATGGGTAAAACCTGCGGGAATTAAACACAATGATTTACAATCTCGTTGGCTTGATTTTTGTCTGCAACCAGATATAGCTCAACAAATTATTAAATTCTCTCAAACCAATTCACCTATACCAACTAATATTTCTCAGGAGGAAATTGCCCAACCATTAAGAAATTTGCTATTAACTAATCAAGATATAATGAATAAAAGTGAATTTTTATATCCATTATCAGAACAAACCAATCAAGAATATGAAAAGTCATTCCAAAATATGAAAAATTTGGGTTAAATCTGAGCAGTGAATATCACCGAAAAAACTAACTTAATTCCCTAAAATTTTGATGTTTGACTTAACCCTAATCGGTTTTGTAAATTCATATCAATATTACATAAGTTTGGTGTGATGTTGAGATTGCAGGTGTAGGTAGCCAAGAGTTCTTCTTGATAGTTAAAAACTCTAATATTGTAACCAAAACCTCTGGCAATTGTTCCAACTCCATTTACAAATTTGTAGCGTTCTAAATAATCCAACAGACTCCAAATTTGTTGGTTAACAATCAAATCTACACGAGGTGATTCATTTTTCACGGCTGGATATGCAATCCAATTATCTAAGAGTTTATTTTCTGAGATTTGTTTTGCCCACCATAAACTCGGAATTGTTAACCCTTGTGGGGCGATGGTTTTGGCTGTAATTACTGAATTATTAGGTGCATTTAATAAACTCAGTTCTAGGGGAGAGTTGGAAGGAGTAGGTATATTTTCAGCCTGTGATGAATTGATGGGTAAACTGACGAATGTAGTACAGGTAAGGCAAAATATGAATGCTGAAAGTTTGCGCTGATTTAATAAGTGTAATTTCCACATGATTAGGTTTAATGGTAGATGTGTTTTTTCAATTCAAATTTAAAGTATGAAAATAAAAAATCAGTAAATCTAATTTCCAACTTGATCTTGATACTGCTAAACTGGTGAATAATCTCAATCATTAATAATTATGCTCAAGCGTTCTAAGTTCGAGACAACCCCGTCTCAAATTATGCACCGTGCAGAAGAACTGATCAGTGCTGCTTCAAATCGCTACCGGATTACTGTTCAAGTAGCAAATCGCGCTAAACGTCGTCGTTATGAAGACTTTGAAAATAACGAAGATGCGATTATGAAGCCTGTACTCAGAGCTATTATTGAAATGTCTGATGAGCTAAATCAGCCAGAAATTATCGGAGAATTATAGGAGAATTATAGGAGAATTATCAATTTTGTGACGCTGGGGATTGGTAATTAGTTTCCAGTTCCCAGGTTGTTTGGTTAATGGATATGGTAAAAAAAACAGCTTTATTTTTAAATTCCCAGTTACCAGTAACTCTGATTTTGCTGGTAATGATGATGGTAGGTTTGGGTATGGGTAGTTTAAATTTTTTGGGTGTTCAACTGAGTGTTCAACCTGTTTCCGCTCAAATTATTAGCCCTTCTGATGTTTGGCAAGTTGTTTATCAGCAGTTACCAAACTTCCCTAAAGAAAATCAATATATCAGTAAAGATACTGGGCAAGTAGCAGAAAATAATACTTTGGCTAGTAGGTTAATTCTTTATCATATTTACATCAAGGGCAGATCGCCAGTATACCGTTTTGATTGGAAATTGACTTTAGCTGATTATTTAGAAGCTAATGAAATTATTTATGAAGCATCCTATCCTGGTAATGATTCTTTAAGGCAAAATCCCCTATCGGGCGATCGCCTGGCTATCCGTAAACTTACCCGCAAACAACGTAATGATTTAGTTGATGTTCTAGTTAATATCTATAATCCTAAACGGTAATGAGTGACAGTTGACAGGTGACAGTGAACAGTTGACAGTGAACAGTTGACAGGTGACAGGTGACAGGTGACAGGTGACAGTTGACAGGTGACAGGTGACAGGTGACAGTTGACAGTTGACAGGTGACAGTTGACAGTTGACAGTTGACAGGTGACAGTTGACAGTTGATAGGTGACAGGTGACAGGTGACAGGTGACAGGTGACAGGTGACAGTTGACAGTAAAGAGTTTATCTATTCCCTATTCCCTATTCCCTATTCCCTATTCCCTATTCCCTATTCCCTTCTTCCACTGATAACTGACAGTGATTAAGTAGAATTAACTAATGACTAATGACTAATGACTATACAGAAAGTAATCAAAAGCGGTTCAGGTTGGCGTATAGGTTGGAATCCAGACGCAACAGAGTTTACAGGGTTGGTTGGTACGGATGAATGGGCGATAGAATTAACCGAATCAGAATTAAATGATTTTTGTCGTCTTATAAATCAGCTTGCAGAAACAATGAAATGTTTAATCGCTGAGTTAATGGATGAAGAAAAAATTGCCTGTGAAGCGGAAAGTGATTTGTTATGGATGGAAGTGGAAGGATACCCCCATAGTTACTGTCTACGCTTAATTCTCAATACTGGGCGGTGTGTAGAAGGTGAATGGAAAGCGGAAGCTGTACCAGGTTTACTACAAGCGGTGGCGACGCTAAAAGTTTTTTGATCAAAGTCTTGCCATTTTTGGGTGAGTTATGTTAATTTAGTATGAGTGACTTGATTGACCTTTGATTTGCAGTTTGGTGATTAACCCCAATCCAATGCGATAAATTAGAGGTAAGCAATCAGTTTAACGGGGCGTAGCGCAGCTTGGTAGCGCGCCACTTTGGGGTAGTGGAGGTCGTGGGTTCGAATCCCGCCGCTCCGATTTATAAGAATGAAATTAATAGAAATTACACGTTACCTGGTTTTCTAAGGACAAAAAGGAGGAGAGTTTTTTACACCTACTTCTATAGTTAAATTAATTGTGGAAATATTAGAACCCTATCACGGGCGCATATATAATCCTGCTTGTGGTTCTGGGGGAATGTTTGTCCAAAGTGCCAAGTTTATCAAAAGACATCAGAAAAAACCTAATGAAGAAATTAGTATTTTTGGTCGTACCAATACGTAATCTTACAAGTCTACAAATAGTCATAATTATTTGCTCATATTTCTGGGTATTTAATCTAAATCGGGTTTGCTGAGAAAGTCTTTTCGTTCAGGCAGGGAACAGGGAACAGTTTCAGTTATCTATCATCCCCAAATTTTTGGATTTCTCAGCCCTAGAATGCACAGTTTTTCAGGTCTAACCTTCAAAAGTCTTGCACTTTATTTCCTCCCGTTCAGCCTCAAACCTTTGATTTATAAGAGTTTTGTGTTTATTCAGCAAACCCTAATTACTAAATTATAAATAAAAAGAGGGGATTTTAATATCTTTAAACAAAAACAAAATATTTAAACATACTCTTTTCACCCTCTTTTATATATTACTGCTGTGGTAACTCTGGCTGTTTTTCAGAATATTTTGCTACCAATTCTGACATCGCAGGATTATATAACCTCAAATAATTCCAGTAATTACCAAACACTAAACGGACATAATTTCTCGTTTCACCAAAGGGAATTTCTTCTACAAATTCATCAGGATCTTGTTTAGGAATTGTTTGTAACCATCTAGCCACATTTCCGGGACCTGCATTATAACTGGCGATCGCCAACATCGAATTATTGCTATATTGCTGATGGGTATGATCCAAATACCAAGTACCCAACATAATATTATCATTGGGATTTTCTAAATCCAAATCCTTCATATTCATCCCAATTTGTGGGGCTATCCATTCTGCTGTCGCCGGCATTACCTGCATCAAACCAGTTGCACCCACCACTGATTTAATTTTAGGTTGAAAACGCGATTCTTGCCTCATTAAAGCTGTTACCAATAAAGGATTTAATTTCCTTTGATTGGACCATTGTTTAATTTCTTGAAAATAAGGAAAAGGATAACGCGCTTGCCAATAAGTTAGTTGTTTACTTAAAGCTGCATATTCAGCTTGTTCTTCCGGTGTTTCCCGATCTTCTAACTTAGATATAGTTGCAATACCAATTAAATTTTCACCCCTGGTTAACTGTACTAAACCTTCTGTAAATTGTTCATTTACTGTGGGTTTATTTTTATTCTTAAACTCTGCTTCCCACTCATACCAAGCATCCCGATCTTGTCCCAATAAATATAACTCTTTAAAAGCATCAGAACCCGCCGGAGGTACAGGGCGCTTTCTCGGCACAATTGCCGGGTTCATTAACCGCACATTGCTAAAATCACCCACATCTAAACCTAATATACTTGCAGAACGCCAAGCATAATATGACTGAGGAAATTGACTTAAAACATATTGATAGGCTTTACGTGCATCTTCCTGTTTCCCCAGTAAAGTTGCCCACTTTCCTACCCAAAAACCCGCTCTTGGTGCAAGAATACTTTTCTTATTTTCTGTTATTATAGGTTGCGCCCATTGCCATGCACCTACATAGTCTCTATTTTTGGCTTTATTCATGGCAGTTTGCCAGCGATATTCTGCCGCTTCTTCAGAACTACTATGCTGACCTAATAATAATTTCCAAGCTGCATTTGCAGCCTGATTATCTTTTAAAGATTCCAGTAATTTAGCCTTTTTTTCTACTGCTTCTGCTGCTTGTTTAGGAAACTTATTAATTACTTGATCAAGATAGGGAATAGCCGCTTTCCCCTGAGCAATTTCTGATAATCTTAATAGTGCTGTTCCTGTTTCTTCATCATCAGGAAATTGTTTTATTTGTTGTTGATAAATAGCAACCGCTTGACTTTGTTTTTTATCTATCTGTAAACCTCTAGCTTGGCGATATAGATTTTTAGCAGTTTTTGGTGCTTTTGCATAAGCACTTGCAGCTTTAGCAAATTGGTTATTTTCCCAATACACAGAACCAATTAGATCCCAGTCTTCCGGTGTTAGTTGTGGTTGCTTAACTAACTGATCTAAAACTCCCACAATTCCCGGTTCACTGGCTGCATATTTAGCTAGAATTAATTGTAACTTGGGTTGATTAGGATTTTCCCTTAAACGTTTGCGGATAATTTCCCAGGTGAGGGGATGGGATGGAAATTTGGAGATCGCCTGATCATGGATCTCTGGAAGTCCGATCAAATACATTGCTTTCACCACCACCGGTTGATCTGCGTACTCTTTCAACACCCTTTGTCGCAGATCCGAGGCTTTACCCTTTTCACCCAAAATATCATGGGCTTGAGCCTGTTTCAGTAAAATATAAGGTGCTAAAACCGGGTAATCTTTCTCTAAGTCTGTTAACAGATCCAGAGCTTTTTGACCTTGATCCGTTTCAATATAATCACTAGCTAACAGATAACGCGCTTTTTCTCGATCTGGAGACTTACCAGTTTCCGCAATTTCCGCTAATTGAGCCGCTCTTTCCGGTAAAGATTGAGACACTAGGCTATAAACAACTGATTGAAATTTATCAGCATCAGATAACTTATCAGGCTTACTCTGACTAACATTCAGCCAATTATTGAGGAGTTTACTCACCTCTGGAGCGGAAACCATACCCCCAACTAAAAAGGCACATAGCCCTGCGCCAGCAATTAAGAAAAGTTGCTTATTTTGTAGTTTTTTCAGCATGAATACCCGCTTTTAGCCTAGTGTCTGGAAAATTAAAATTTTGATCAGTTTCTTGCCACTTTAACATTACTTGCGGGAAATGTTGCCATCTGCCAGAAATTAAAAGTCAGAGTATTTGTTCAACTGCTGAATATCAACAGACATATTTTCAGATCATGGATAGCTAGAAAGCTAAATTTGCGAGGTTAGCATTTATTGTTCTGAGCGTGGTAATAACTTAAACGAATCACAAAAACCACTGATACTTTTAGTTAAAAACTTCTGCTTTTCCTTAGTAGTTTCAGCAGTAACTTGATATAGTCTTGTTCCTACTAAAAAGATTCTGTGTTTAACAACTATATCACCTGGTTTAGTATAGTTAACTTCCTTACCTTCATAACCATCTAAAGTAATTTTTTCCTCACTGATAATACTACCTTTAGCTTTATCTAAAGCTGTTTTTTTACCAGTATCTATAGCTTGTGCTACCAAATTTCTTTTACTTAATAAATCAATATATTCTTGGGGATAATCTATATAGGCTACAGTATATTTAGTCCCTTCTCCTTTACGTTCTACACTAAATAAATTAACATCTACTTCTCCTGTTTTTGTCTTAACTTGTTGTTTAGTAAATTGAGGTTCACCAGGCATTAAAATTCTAAAACCACCTTCAGCAGAAGAAAATACTGACCATATAGATTTTACTGGTGTTTCTGCTTGGTTAGCTAATACAGGTGTGTTTAATACCAAACCACCCAATAAAAGAGAAGCAGACAGAGTATAATTGATGATCTTAAACTTCATCTTTTTCAATTCCCCCAATTAAAACAATTAAAAATTTATGCAGTAGTTGTCTTATAATGGTACAGCATAATTGAAGATTCAGCGAACACTAAAAATTGATAATTGATAACTGATAACTGATAACTGATAACTGATAACTGATAACTGACAACTGATTACTTTCCTAATGCGGGAGTTTTCCCCTTTAAACCAATCATTAATTTTAGTGCAAATATTTTCAACATTGGTACTCGCTGCATCATCCATAAACCCAAACGACGGACAATAACAACAGGTAGAAAACTATTAGAAAATACCCGATCTAAAATATCAGTAAAACCTAAAATTGCCAGGTTTTCTTTTTTCCGCCATTGTTCATATTTTTTGAGAACTTGAATATTACCAATATCTGCACCATTTTGATGTGCAGTTTGAATTACTTCCGCTAAAGCAGCAGCATCACGAATACCCAAATTTAAACCTTGTCCACCCACAGGATGACAATTATGTGCAGCATCACCAACTAAAGCTAAACGGGGGAGAACATAGCGGTCACTTTGCATTAATTGTACCTGAAAAACAAAGCGATCTCCTAACAATTCCAACTTACCCATTTGTTGACCATAACGTTTAGTTAATTCCGCCAAAAATTCCTCATCACTCAAAGCACACAAAGCTTTAGCTTCCTCATGGGGAGCAGTCCAAACAATCCGACATCTGTTACCAGGTAATGGTAAAATTGCAAAAGGACCACTTGGCCAAAACTTCTCATAAGCAGTATAATTATGAGACTTTTCAGGTTTAACAAAAGCAACAATACAAGACTGCCAATATTTCCAACCTTTAGTTTTAATACCCGCAGTTTCACGAATTTTTGAACGTGAACCATCAGCAGCAACTAATAACTTAGTTGTAATTTTTTGTGATTCATCAGCGACTTTAATATTAACAGTAACTATATCCTTTTCATTCTGTGTACTGATAACTTCCGCTGGACATAAATAAGTGACATTTGCACAATTTTTCACAAACTCTTGTAGAGGTTCTAAAAGTGCAAAATGTTCTGCTACATAACCTAATTCTGGTACTTGTTGACTGATATCAGAATTTTGGAATTTCACCACATCAGGATATTCAGCATCAGATAAAAACACCTGTCTATATTTAGCAATTTGTGGTAAAATTTGATCCCAAATACCAATACCTTGGAAAATTCGTGCTGATAACATATGTACAGCATAAGCCTGGCCTTTAGCTACTGCTGCTGATGTTACCCTAGCTTCAATTAGCAGTATACTTAAACCGGAGTTTTTCAAAGCAGCGGCCAAGGTTAAACCGACAATACCACCACCGACAATTACTAAATCATAATTGTATCCTTTGTTGTCTGTGATGGGTTGAGAAGCGTTATAAGTTTGAGTAAGCTGAGTGACTGACATTGTAAAGATAGATAAAGGTATTTTATGTTTATTTTTACGCAACTCCCAGAATAGAGCAAGCTGAGAATGAAAATTACTCAAATTTGCTCTAATCATGTTTTTTGTAACAGTGATAACATTTTACTAAAGTAAAACCATAATTCTCACTTTTTAATTCTAAATTCTAACTTCTTAAACTCTTCATTCTTCATTCTAAATTCTAAATTCTCCTGACTCCTTGTTCTCCTTAATTAAAAACTCAACTCCATTAAACTTTCAGAAATATCAAAATTAGTCGTCACATTTTGCACATCATCTAAATTTTCCAAAGTATCAATTAATTTAAACAAAGATTTAGCCTGATCTGGATCTGTCACCTCAATTTGATTTCCAGGTATCCAACGCAATTCTACATCTGTAACATTAAAACCTTTTGCTTTGAGAGTTTGACTCAATTTTTCTAAGTTACTAATTTCGGTAAAAACTTCTGCAATTTCATCATCTGTCATTTCATAAGTATCCGCATCAGCTTCTAAAGATGCTTCCAAAAGTTTTTCTTCATCAAATACATCTTTAACTATACATACACCTTTTTGGGCAAACATCCAACTTACACAACCAGTTTCTCCCAAATTACCGCCATTTTTACTAAAAGCTACCCGCACATCAGCAGCGGTACGATTACGATTATCTGTAAGTGCTTCCACTAAAACCGCTACCCCACCAGGACTATAACCTTCATAGCGAATTTCTTCCAAACTGTTGTGATCACCGTTGAGAGTTCCTGCACCTTTGGCGATCGCCCTTTCAATATTATCATTAGGTATACCCGCCGCCTTAGCCTTATCTATCGCTGTCCGCAGTTGAAAATTACCCGCTGGATCTGGAATACCACTTCTTGCAGCGACTATAATCGCTCGTGATAATTTGGTAAATACATTACCTCTTTTCGCATCAACTACCGCTTTTTGACGCTTAATATTTGCCCATTTACTATGTCCGGCCATAACTTTCAAAAATATTCACACTCTACTCAAACAGTTATAATATATCTAGATTTTACTTTAATGCAAATTTCTGATTAAGTAATTTTCTCAGCATTCAGCTATCAGTAATCAGTTTCCACATCACACTCAAATTAGGACCAAAATACTTTCCGTTTCACTGTGATAAAATTGCATAATAGTAGTAAAATTTTCTCTTAAAATCTGCACAATTTTTGATGTTGGGCTGTTACCAACTCGCAGAAAAACAAATTTAGGAGGATGACCATATAACAAACTACGCTGATGAAAGTCAGAGTCTTTGGAAACAATCACAAAGTTATTGACTTTAGCAAATTCCCAGATAATCACATCATCAGTATTTATCAGTCCCAATGTTTTTACGTGCTGAGATTCAGGATAAATATCGTTAATTTTTCTGATAATTCTATCTGATAAATTTTCATCTAAGAGCAATTTCATAAAGATGCAACAAATAATTTTTTTTCTCTCGCGGCTGCAAAAGATAAACAAGCCTTGATATCTTCAGATGTGAGTTCTGAAAAATCTTCGAGTATTTCCGCTTCTGTCATACCACCTGCGAGATATTCTAAAATGTCATATACGGTTATACGCATTCCGCGAATACAAGGTTTTCCGGTACGTTTTCCTGGTTCAATGGTGATAATGTCTTGGTAGTTCATGTTCAAGCTCTTTTTTATCTATAATTAATTATATTATCTAAATCTGAAAAATGAACAGCGAATTGGCCTTTGCACATTACCATTATTGCACTTTCAACACCATTCCATTCAACCCAACCGACAAGCTAGAAACTGCCCTTAGCCAGAAATTCTCTTTTTCATGTCTTCTTCAGCTACGAAATTCCATTGTTTTAAGTCTGATTTTTTAGACTTTTTTTCAATCCAATTATTTAACTCAGATATTTGGTTACTAGAGTCATATTCGGTGGGTATTAATCGGTCATGAAAGCAATTTTTATACCACCATATAAATGACTCACCAAATAATTCAGGTATTAAACCTTCATTTACTTGATTATATTTAATCAGAATCTATAGTCTTTGATAAAAACCAATTATTATCCATAAATGTACAGAATCTTCTGGGTTAACACTACCATCATTATCAATTTGAATCAAATCTTTATTTGGATGAGCTAGTAAAAATTTATCTCCTAAGTTTCTGGAAAGGCGTAGTGATTCACCATTCCATTCACGATGAAGCTCAAAGGTTGTTTGTAATTGTAAACGTCTTTGATTTAATTGCCAATTAAATATTGATGAGATAACAGCACCACTAATTAAAGCTCCAGGAAGGGCGCTAATAATTAAATTCAGCCACATCATTGTTTCACTCCTCCAATTGTTATACTGAATATTCGTAAAAAAGATTTTTTCTTATTTTGAAAATGATGTTTAGGTAATGAAAAAGTAGGGTGTGTTAGTGACAGCGTAACGCACCGATTTGATGATAGAGTTGATGCATTACGGTGGATTGTTAACTTGGGTTTTTGTCAAAAATTATCCCTACCTAACGCACCCTACAGGTTATTTAATGAACCACGAAGACACGAAGAACACGAAGAAAGAAAAGAAGAAGATAGGTATTCTTAAACGGGAAATGGAGTAGCACACTTGACATTCAAGATAATAGCTATAAGTGATCGCACTTAATTATTTAATGCGCTACTTAATGCTCTATTTATCTTATCGTTGAAAATGTATTTACAAGCCAAGGACAAACAAAGCTGTAAGCAAAAAGTATTAAAGGTATGCTAAATGAAGTAGCGATCAAAATAGGAGTTGCTCTCAACGCAGCAAAAATCAAGGGAACTGCAAAGCCATATAATGCTTTTACATAGTCTTCGTCAGTTGGAGGTACAGGATTTGTAAAACAATTATATGGCGTTAGGGAAATATCAACAATAGTCCCTAAATCCTCCGCAAAAGGTGTTATCAAGTATGCATATTCTATTAACGAAACCTCCCCACTAGGATCGATCGCATTTACAGGATTAACCCCAGCATACAAATAATCATGTAACGTTATCGGCTGATTATTGTAACCCTCAAAAGGATCAGTCGAAACAAACCTCCCAGTTAACGAATCATAATACCTTGCTCGTAAATAATAACCATCTACCGCATCATCAAACTGTTCACCAGCAAACAGATAATTATTATCCGCATCCCCCACCTTACGGGTTAAATTACCATAGGCATCATAATCATATTCAACCACAACAGCCCCATTAATATCTGTTAATTGACGAGTGCTACCTAAACCATCTACCTGATAGTAAAAGCGATTATTGCCATTATCTTGAGAAATCAAATCCCAACCGTGAGTATAGGTAGTCTTAACATCACCATTAACTTGATATTCCTCAATTACTTGGGCATATTGCTGTTGATTATTGTCAATTAAAAAGCGAGTTTCTTCCCCATCAACATTAATAGCAACTCGAATCCCATTATGATCATATTCAAACTCAATCCGTCCCGTTTCACCATTTTCCGTGACTTCTACTGCTGTTAATTCCCCTGTAGCATTCCATTCATAAACTGTCTGATTTTGTCCATTTTCAATCTTAGCAATCAGATTTCCTTCATTATCATATTCATAGTTTGTCACCTTACCGCCAAGGATTTCTTGTAATAGTCGGTCATTATTATCATAAGTGTAGGTAGTTGATCCCTCAACAGAATCAATCTTTTGTAAACGATTACCTACAGCATCAAATTGGTATTGAATCGTCTTATTACCAGCAACAGCATCAGTGATTTTCTCTTGGGTGAGACGATAAAGATCATCATAACTATATTCAACAATCCGCCCGTCATTTTCCTCCACTTTCCAACGATTACCCATTGCATCTAAAGTGTAGGTATAACTAGAAATAATGCCCGTTTGATTGCGATTTTCCAGGTAAATTAAACGGTTTAAAAGGTCATATTCTTGATTTTCAATTACACCATTAGGAAATACTGTCTTAATCAAATTACCTACAGGATCATAATCATAGTCAGTAACCCCATTATCAGCATCTTTGACAGTATCAATCCGATTTAGGGCATCATAAGTATAAGTGGTTGTACTTGAAGGAACATTTAAAGTGAGAATATTTCCCGCTTTATCGTAGATATATTCAATCTTCCTTCCATCAGGTTCAGTCCGAGAAATTAACCTATCACGTTCATCATAACTATAAGTTGTCACCCCACGATTATCAGTAACAGTAGCTAATTCTCCTGTAAGAGTATAGGTAAAAGTTTCTGTAGGTGTACCATCAGAGAAAGATTTTTCAATCAACCAATTACGCTCATTGTATTTATAAGTGGTGACAACACCATTAAAATCTGTCACCTCAATTAAATTACCAATCTTATCGTGAATGGTTTTATTTTCTTGTCCTAGCGGTAAAATTGTCGCTTGCAGACGGCGTAAACTATCATATTCAAACTTAGTGATATTTCCTTTTGCGTCTTTTTGTTCAATTAAATTACCCACCCCATCATATTTATATTCCGTGCGTTGATTTAACGCATCAATTACCGCCGTCAGTCTTCCTAAAGCATCATATTCATATCTAGTAGTATTTCCTGATAAATCAGTTTCAGAAATAACTCGCCCTAAACCATCATATTCTGTCTGACTGCGGAGATTATCCTGTAAATTGTCAGGGGTATTATCAGCATAAATAACTTCAATTTGTCGCCCTAAACCATCATAAACATAGACAGTTTTTCGCCCTAAAGCATCTGTCATAGAAACTCGTCTACCTTCTGCATCATAACTATAGGTAGTGACTTCATTCAGGGCATTAGTTACCTTTATTATTCGCTCTGCATCATCATATTCAAACTGAGTCCGATTACCTAATTCGTCAATTTCTGCAATCACTAACCCGGCTTTATCGTATTCCTTCTTAGTCCGGGGATTATCACTTAAATTATTAGGTGTACTATCAGGAAGGATAACTTCAATTTGTCGTCCTAATGCGTCATAAACATAGTAGGTTTTCCGTCCTAATTCATCGGTAAATACCGTTAATCTATCTAAAGCATCATATTCATTTTTAGTACGAGGATTATCACTTAAATTATTAGGGGTACTATCAGGAAGGATAGTTTCAATTAATAAACCCCGGTCATTATAACGGTATTCAGTACGTCTTCCTAATGCGTCAATTTCCGCGATTTTCTCACCTGCGGCGTTGTATTCAGTTTTCGTAATACCCCTTGCACAACCACAACTACTACCTTCAGGATCTGCTTTTTCAATTAACCTCCCTTGTTCATCATAGATGTAATTGGTAATTGCTCCTAAAGCATCAGTGACACTGGTAACTCTGCCATTATTATCATAGGTAAAGGTAGTTTTTGCACCTGTCGGATCTACTAATTCTATGAGATTGCCGAAATTATCATAACTAAAAGTGCTGGTTTGATTATTAGCATCAATGACTGTTGTTAATAACCCATTTGCACCATAATTATAGGTAGTGATATTACCTTCTTTGTCTTCTCGTTTAGTGAGATTGCCACTAATATCATAAGTGAATGTTGTTTTATTACCTAAAGCATCGTTTTCTGTTAATAAATCATTATTAGCATTGTAGGTATAGGTTTTCTTATTGCCTTCCCCATCGGTTTCAGTGAGTTTATTACCGCGATTATCATAGGTATAAGTGGTGATATTACCTTCCGGATCTGTTTCACTCAATAAGTTATTATTCGCATCATAGGTTCTTAAAGTAATACCACCCAATTGATCAACTTCTTGAATCACATTACCTTGATCATCGAAAATCCGAGTAATGGTATTACCGAAAGGATCTTTGATAGTTTGACTAGAAGCAGCAGCATCAAAATTAATTTCTAATTCATTGCCATTAGCATCAATAATCTTGCTAATTTGTCCATTTTCATCGTATTCGGTACGACTGGCTTTTCTGCCTAAAGGATCTATAATTTCTGTTAAAAAGTGTTGACGATTTGGGTCATTATAAACTAACTCAGTAGTGTTATTAGTTCTATCACTTACCGTTACCAAATTACCTTTATTATCGTAGCTGTATTTAATTGACTTACCATCAGGATCAATTATTTCTGTAATTCGTCCTTGAGTATCTCGTACAAATTCAATTTCCGCACCAGTTGAGCTAACAATTCCCTCATCAGAGAAAGTTAAAGTATTACCATTGCGGTCTTTGATATCAATTAAACCAAAGTTTTGGTCATAATTGTAAACAGTACCATCTTTGGTAGTTAATTTATATTGGGAAGGATTATAAGTGAACCCAAATAAATATAAACCTACACTACCATCACTACGAATGCTTAACGAAGTGTTTTCCACTTCTAACTTATCAAACACACCAGCATCAGGAGTAAAATTAGGGGCGTATACTGCACCCAATAAACCAGGTAGAGAAACAACAGGATTGAAAGTAAAACCAACCCTTCTACCATCAGGAGTATTTAGAGTAACACGAGTACCAACAGTAAAGCTATTACCACCAAAGAAATTATCTTTGCTCAAATCTCGTCCATCAGGAGATGCCTCGACAATATTAGCATCTTGTAAACCTAAATCCCATCCATAACCAAAATCACCTTGAGTAGCACTTTCTAAACTGTTATAACGGCGAGTGATTTCAATGGGAATACCAGTCAAAGGAATGGATAAATCGGTATATTCTAAGGAAAAATCACCGGGTTTATTTTGTCCAGAAACATTCAGAATTACTCCTTGAATATTACCATTACCACTAAAATCAAAAGCTGTAATTCTCACCAAATAACTACCATTAGCTAAAAGACGTGGATCTAAATTAGCTACAGTTTGATTGGTAATATTGCTATTTCCTTCACTGAGTAAAACATAATCAGGGTCATTTTCACCGATATTATCCAAGTTAATAGCTTCGATAGGAGCAAATTCCACTCGATAAAATTCTAAATTGTTATCGGTGACAGTAGCGATAATATCTGTAGGTTCTTTGATGATGCTTTGAGTGGCTTCTAAATTAGTTGTATTAATCTCAATGATAGGTGATGAAGTATCACTAGGATCAATTACTCGCACTTCAATAGTGGCAGTACCAATATTACCAGCTTCATCTATGGCAGTGCCTAAAAATTGATATAATCCTGCATTTGTTCCCACAAAAGTAGCATTATTTATTTGTCCATTGGGAACATTGGGATTTAAAGTTAATGGTGTACCATCTACAGTTAAATTCAGAGTTTCTACACCAATATTATCTGCTGCGCGAACTTGTAAATTAACAGTTTCCCCAATATTAATGAAATTGCTACTAAAGCCTATATTTACCACAGGCTTAACTATATCGTCATTGGTGACAGTTAAATTATAATTCTGAGTAACTATTCCTCCCCGACCATCATCTACTTTAATAGTGATAGGATAAATTCCCTCATCTTGGGTTTTTGGTTGCCATCTTAATCTACCAAATTGATCAATTGTCAGTCCTGTTGGTGCTTGTGTTAAGGTGTAGGTAAGTGAGTCACCATCAACATCACCAGCAATAACATCATATTCATAGATAAAACCTGTTTGAGTTAATTCTACAGGTTTAGAACTAATGACAGGATTTTGATTGGGGAAGACTTTGACATAATAATTTTGATATGCAGTACCACCATCTGCATCGGCAGCACTAACAGTTATTTGAAAATCTCCATTAACATCAGCTTGAGTTTGCCAAGAAATTAAGCCTGTATTGGCATCAATTGTCATTCCATCAGGTTTATTAGTTAAACCGTAGGTAATAGTTGTATTTTCTGGGTCTGTGGCATTAACATCATATTGATATAAATTTCCTGAACCGATTAATATTTGCGGTGTAGAGGTAATAGTCGGTAAAAGATTAGGCAGATTTTCTAATACTTGTAGTTGATAAGATTGAATATTAGAAGCTCCAAAGTTATCAGTAACTTGTATTTCTACAGTTTGTGTTCCCAACTGAGTAGGCGTATATTCAATCAAACCAGTATTAGCATTAATAGTCATGCCGGAGATGGCATTGATTAAACTATATGTGAGGGTATCATTATTCGGGTCTGTAGCTCTGACTTCGTAGCTGTAGGTATTATTTAAAAGGGCGACAGTTTTAGGAGAGGAAATAATTTGTGGTGGGGTATTAATTCCTCTGGTATTGAGAATAAATTCCTGAGTTGTTAAACCACCTTTACCATCAGAAACTCGTAAAACAACTCGATTATTACCAGTTTGATTTTGTTTTGGTTGCCATATTACAATACCTGTTTTACTATCAACAGCCATACCTTCTGGTTTAGTCAGTAAACTATAGGTTAAAACATCATTATTGGCATCGGTAGCGGTAGCTTGATATTTTAATAA
This sequence comes from Nostocales cyanobacterium, assembly GCA_004292695.1. Lineage (GTDB taxonomy): Bacteria > Cyanobacteriota > Cyanobacteriia > Cyanobacteriales > Nostocaceae > Okeanomitos. The sequence goes on from RDXV01000060.1 coordinate 19,155, forward strand.
TTCACCTATTTGGGCTGTTGTGGGTGCTGTGCTAGTGAATACGGGAGCTTGGTTAGGAATTGGTTGATCAATTTTCTTGTTACCAAAGTTGATATTATTAACAGTTTCTCCTGCTGCTAGTTGAACTGTGGCAAAACCATCTCCTAGAGAATCTGTTGCTTGTCCAATAGGATATGTCTGCTCGTAATCTGTTGGTACAACTTCTCTAACAATATAAGTACCTGCTTCTAACCCAGTAAATTTATATTGTCCAGTTTCATCAATATTTGGAGTATTAGAATCATCACTAGCTGTTATTTGAGTGGGTTCGTTAATATCAAGAATGCCGTTATTATTTAAGTCAAGATAGACAGTTATTCCAGCCAATCCAGGTTCAACAAAATTCTCCTCACCGTCTAAACTGAAAACTCCCAATAATTCATCTGTGGAAGTAAATATTTCAGCATCAGGATCAATTTCTTGTAATTGGGGTAAAGAAGCTCCTTCCCCGACACCAAAAGCAGATAAATTTACGCCTAAAGCATTTAACCGATCAACTTCATCACTTATATTTCCACTCCCAAATCCATCAGATAAAAAGATCATATTTCCATTACCGGGACTGGTTTGAATAGTAGAAAAAGTATTTTCAACGGCTTGTAATGCAGTTTCAAAATTAGTACCACCACGAATGCGTAAATTTTTCAATATTTCTTCAACATCAGAAATACCATTGTTATTCACATCAGCTAAAGGGGTAGTAGTTAATTGAATACCACTCGTAACTAAATCCATATCAGCCTGATTCGCAGTTGCAGCAAAATCAACAACAGCTATTCTGGCTTTATTTCCTAATCCTTGTGTAATTAACTGATTATTTATTGCTATAAAACCGGCTATTTCTGCATCTAAAATTGTATCACTAAAACTATCATCATTAACATCTCCAAGGGGAGTACCAATAAAACTAAAAATGCTACTAATTGAAACATCTAAAACAAATACTATATCAGGATTTTCTCCCTGTACTAATGTTGTATCTCGGAAACCATTAGCATTCAAATCTTCCCATTTAAACCCAGTAATAGTTCCCAATGGGTTATTATTCAATGCAATCACAAATTCCTGTGTATCACTTCCCCCACGATTATCAATAACTTGGACAGTTACATCATAATTACCTATTGTTTGAGTCGCTGTATTCCAAATTATCTCACCCGTTGACTCATTAATAGTCATTCCTTGTGGTGCAGTAACTAAAGAATAGATTAAATTATCATCTTCAGGATCAATTGCATTGACATCATAAACATAATTTTGACTCGTACTAGCTTTAACTATTGCTTGAGAAATAATGACAGGAGCATAATTATCAGTTTCTTCTTCTTGTACTAAAATCTTATATCTTTGAGTAGCAATACCACCTTTACTATCACTCACTTGTAAAGTTATCTCTACCTCACCCAATGTTGCTGGAGTCCATGTAACAACACCTGTATTTTCGTTAATTACTAATCCTTCTGGTGCATTAATTACCCCATAAGTTAAATCATCGTTATCTGCATCAGTAGCTAAAGCCTGGTAACGATATTCAGTATTAATATTGCCATAAACAACAGGTGTGGAAACAAATACAGGAGGACGATTACCAGATGTTTCAAGCACACTTAAACTATAGTCTTGTCTATCCTGTCCACCTTTGCCATCTTCCACTAATAAAGAAATATTATGATTACCAACAGTGACATTTTGCCAATTAATTACACCTGTATTATTATCTATAGTTAAACCTTCAGGAGCAATTAATAAAGAATAGAATAAAGTATCATTATCCTCATCAACAGCATTTGCATCATAAGTATAATTTTCACCTAAAATTATCTCTAATTCAGGATTAGAAACGAACTCAGGAGCAGCATTAATACTACTTACAGAAACAATGTTATTGGTAGTAATATTAAAAGTGATGATTTGACTATCACTACCACCTTTACCATCGCTGACAGTATAAACAAAACTACCTGAATTACCACTAGCATCAGCTACAGGAGTAAAGATAAGATTGGTTAATTCCGTGATGGTTAAACTATCATTCACATTTACCTGACTACCATCATCTTTAGTGACTATCCCTTTATTATTATCTGGCAATTGATTGATAGTAATAGTTAAAGTGTCTCCATCAACATCTGTGGGTGGGTTAATATTTAACTCCACAGATTGACTATTTTCTTGTACAGAAATAGTTTTATCCGCATCAGCTACAGGAGAATTATTAACAGGAGGATTAATTGTTTCATCATCATTAATAATTGTAGCAATAGCTTCTCCATCAACAATTACTGCATTACTAACATTAGTTAATTTCAGATTGAAAACTTCGTCTAACTCTTCATTATCATCCCCAAAAACTTGCACCGCAATAGTTTTTTCAATTTCACCGGGTAAGAAAGTTAAACTTCCTGCTACTGTTTGATAATCTTCACCACTAATTGCCGTATCATTTTCTGTGGTATAGTCAATTGTTACGGGGTTGATATGAGATTCAGATAAACGTACTTTAAACTCAGCTACATTATTTTCATCATCTAATTCAGTTAATGATACATCATCAACGGTTACATTAATTAGATTAATATCTCTGGGAGTACCAAAATTAAAGTTAAAAACTAGATCATTATAATCTTTATCTCCCAGTCCTAAAACATCTTCCCAACCCATTTGGTTACTAGAATAATGAATGAGATGATTTAATTTATCTGGGTTAGCTTCCGCATAGGAAAAATAAGCTAAGACTTCACCATTAGGATTATTATTAGCATTAGTTTGTAAAAATCTTTCACTGGTATTGTTAGAAATCAAATACCATCCAATATATTGATCACCTGTTAAGTTATATTCCTGAACTCCGTTATAGTTACCTTCTCCAAATATTACTTGATAATTATCTTGTTTGAATACTTCTCTAGCATAATTAGCATCACTGGGAGAAATACCGTTAATAGTACCATTGATATCATCAACATAATAAAAACCAATTTCATTTCTATAACCTGCGTCATTAGATACAAATTCAACAGTTAATGGTACTATTTGATTATTGCTATATCCAGGGTAAAAGCCTTTCTCGAAAACATTGAACACCACATCATTAAAATCTTTATCTCCTCCTCCAGTTAAATCTTCCCAATTAAAACGATAAACTCCCTTACCGAGATTTTTACTAATAACATGATCAAATTTATCTGTATTTGCAGATGTGACAGATGAGAAAATATTGATAGAATTAGGATTGTTCAAATACTCCGATGTACTAGCATTCTGGATTAAATAAAAACCAACATAATCGCCAGATTTTAAATCTACTTGTTTCCAGTTACCTGCACTATTTCCTTTAGCAAAAATAACTTCGCTTTTCCCTGAAGTTAATACTTTTTGGAAATAACCTACATCTTGGGGTGAAACTCCATCTATTTTACCTTCGGGATTATCAAATACTATAATTCCTACTTCATTATTATATTTTGCTTCTCGTTGTGTCCACTGAAAAACCAAAGTCGTATCTTCATTTATAACTAATGTTTCTCCTATGTTGTTAATTATTTCAACTTCGGATTTTTCAATGTTGATGAATTGATTGTTATAGTAAATAGTTTCCCAATCATCTTCTGCTTTGAAGCTGTTTAATTCTTCTGGTGTGAAAGTTTGATTAAATACCAGCTTGGCAAAAATCCTACCTTCATCTCCTGCACTATCTATTTCATTGATTTGAGCATCAATAAAATGTCCAAATTCTTCTGTTAATACTTCAGCAATTATTTCAGTCGAATTATTTTTAACAAACTCATCTGCTAAGAAGATAGTATTCAAAGATTCTGCATAAGCTCCATTAGCATTACCTAAGATTTCCGCATCTATAATACTAATTTCTACATTTTTAAAACCTTCATTAATTTGAGTTTGTAATAAAGAAGTGGCTAAATCTATTTGTTCACCTACTCCATAGGGAATACTTAACAAGTTATTATAATCAGAATTGTGAATAAAATTGCTAAACTTTTCTCTGATTAAATAATCAGCATCAATGATTTTTTGTTCTACGGAGTAATCTGTTAGGAGAGAAATTAATTCATTTCCTAAACTTAATATAGTCGAAGTATTTTGAATATTATTAAAAGGGTTGAAAATTTCAGAATAAAGCCCGTAAGATCCGTGATTATAATCAGAAAGGTCTGAACTATTGATGGAAGAATCAAACATAATAGAAACTATCTTTATTCAAAAAATAATGTATAGTTGTAATGCTTCACATTTGAATTAATCTCAAAATGGCAACCAACTATATGTTTATTCATCGTTTTGGCAATGCTATTAGTTTAAGTATTTAATTAAACTAATACACAATAAATATTATCATGTCATATATTTTCTGTTGACAATAAGTAGAAATACTCTAATTTACAAAACATTAACCACGTAACAATACGTAAGTAACTCAACCTTAAAAAGTTAATACCCAATACCCAACTTCTTCAAGAAGTCGGGGATCTATGCACAAATCTGATTGCTAAAATTGCTAAAATCAAACTTCAGTTGCGACATCTGCGGTAAAAACTACTAAGCTGGTATATAGCACGTTCCAACTTTACCGAACTTTCTCACTGGCTAACTTACGTTGTAACTGAATTATGTTTGATGCACTATCTGACCGTTTAGAATCTGCCTGGAAAAAACTGCGAGGACAGGATAAAATCTCTCAATCCAACATTCAAGACGCATTGCGAGAAGTGCGTCGTGCCTTGTTGGAGGCGGATGTCAACCTCCAGGTAGTCAAAGATTTTATTGCCGAAGTCGAAACCAAAGCCCAGGGAGCGGAGGTAATAGCCGGCGTGCGTCCAGATCAACAGTTTATCAAAATTGTTTATGATGAACTGGTACAGGTGATGGGGGAAGAAAACGTACCCCTAGCAGAAACAGAAGGTAAAACTACCGTTGTGTTGATGGCAGGTTTACAAGGTACTGGTAAAACCACCGCCACTGCTAAATTAGCCCTACATTTAAGAAAATTAGATCGTAGTTGTTTATTAGTCGCCACCGACGTATACCGTCCCGCAGCTATTGATCAGTTAATCACTTTGGGTAAACAAATAGATGTACCCGTGTTTGAAATGGGTAGTGATGCTGATCCTGTAGAAATTGCCCGTCAAGGGGTGGAAAGAGCCAGAGCAGAAGGTATTAACACAGTAATTGTTGATACTGCTGGACGCTTACAAATTGACCAGGATATGATGGCGGAATTAGCCAACATCAAGACTACCATCGCCCCAGATGAAACCCTGTTAGTTGTAGATGCAATGACAGGACAGGAAGCGGCCAACCTCACCCGCACCTTCCATGATCAAATCGGTATCACCGGGGCAATTCTCACCAAAATGGACGGTGATAGTCGTGGTGGTGCAGCTTTATCAGTACGGCAAATCTCCGGTGCGCCGATTAAATTTATCGGTGTCGGTGAAAAAGTGGAAGCATTGCAGCCCTTTTATCCCGACCGGATGGCCTCCCGCATTTTAGGCATGGGTGACGTTCTCACCTTAGTAGAAAAAGCCCAGGAAGAAATTGATATAGCTGACGCTGAGAAAATGCAGGAGAAAATGCTCTCAGCGAAGTTTGATTTTACAGACTTCTTAAAACAGCTACGCCTAATGAAAAACATGGGTTCATTGGGTGGGATCATGAAATTAATTCCCGGAATGGGTAAACTTTCCGATGAGCAGTTAAAGCAAGGAGAAACCCAGCTAAAACGCTGTGAGGCCATGATTAACTCCATGACCAAACAGGAAAGAAAAGATCCAGAATTATTAGCCAGTTCTCCCAGTCGTCGGCGACGCATTGCTTCTGGTTCAGGTTACAAGGAATCAGACGTAAGTAAATTGGTAGCAGACTTCCAAAAAATGCGTACAATGATGCAGCAAATGGGACAAGGCAACTTCCCGGGAATGCCTGGAATGTTTGGTGGCGGCGGTATGGGCAATCCCCTAGCTGCTGGAAATCGGACTGCACCCGGTTGGCGTGGTTATCCCGGCGGCGCACCCCCAATGAAAAAGAAAAAGAAAGAAAAGAAGAAAAAAGGATTTGGCACACTTTAGGTGACAGGTGACAGGTGACAGGTGACAGGTGACAGGTGACAGTTGACAGTTGACAGTTGACAGTTGACAGGTGACAGTTGACAGTTGACAGTTGACAGGTGACAGGTGACAGTTGACAGTTGACAGTTGACAGTTGACAGTTGACAGTTGACTGGGGACAGTTGACAGTTGACTGGGGACAGTTGACAGTTGACTGGGGACAGTTGACAGTTGACAGTTGATAGTTGACAGTTGACAGTTGACAGTTGACAGTTGACAGTTGACAGTTGACA
>RDXV01000227.1 GCA_004292695.1 Nostocales cyanobacterium
GTAACAAAATGTAAAATCGCTGAAAGTCTCTTCCCTCTTGCCTTTTGCCTTTTGCCTCTTGCCTTGCCATGACGACAATTTTCAACGCCTACCTACTTAATAACTAATGACTAATAACTAATGACTAAAATGCAATTTGCTCACCGATTAAAATTTTTACAATCTAATGTATTTGCTGATATGGATACAGCTAAATCTGTGGCTGTAGCCGCTGGTAAAGATCTAATAGATTTATCTTTAGGTTCTTCTGATCTACCCGTACAAAATCATATTTTAGAAGCTATTTCTCAATCTCTCTATGATCCTAGTACACACGGTTACTTGTTATTTCGTGGTACTCAGCAATTTCGTCAAGTTGTCGCTCAGTGGTATGAACAAAAATATGGTATTCCTGTTGATCCAGAAACAGAGGTTTTACCCTTAATTGGTTCTCAAGAAGGTACTGCACATTTACCCCTCGCAATCCTGAATCCTGGGGATTTTGCCCTATTATTAGATCCTGGTTATCCTTCCCATACCGGAGGAGTTTACCTAGCAGGTGGGCAAATTTACACAATGCCTTTGAAAGCAGAGAATAATTTTTTACCTGTCTTGACTGATATTCCCCCTTCCGTATTATCTCAGTCAAAAATGATGGTTTTAAGTTATCCCCATAATCCTACCAGCGCGATCGCACCCTTATCTTTTTTCCAGGAAGCTGTAGAATTTTGTCAAAAACACAACATTGTTTTAGTTCATGATTTCCCTTACGGAGATTTAGTGTTTACAAAAGATGGGAGTGATAATACTCAATCTATTGCACCGTCTATTTTCCAAGCTGACAGAGAAAAAAGCGTTTCTATTGAATTTTTCAGTATGTCCAAATCCTATAATATGGGAGGTTTTCGCATCGGGTATGCTATTGGTAATGCTCAATTAATTAAAGCCTTAAAACAAGTAAAAGCCAATGTTGACTTTAACCAGTATTTAGGAATTTTAAACGGGGCGATCGCCGCACTCACAGGTAATCAAGATGGTATAAAAAATACAGTCAATCAATTTCGTCAAAGACGTGATACATTTATTAAAGCCTTGGATAAAATAGGTTGGCAAGTTCCCACACCAGAAGCAACAATGTATATCTGGGCAAAATTACCAGAACCTTGGAGTAACAATTCTATTCAATTTTGTACTAAATTAGTGAAACAAACAGGAGTAGCAGCATCTCCAGGAGTTGGTTTTGGTGCATCGGGAGAGGGATATGTGCGTTTTGCATTAGTGCAAGACTCACCAATATTAGAAACAGTGGTAGACAGAATTGCTAAGTTTATAATCTAGCATTTTGCATATCCATATAAAAATGCAAATTGCAAAGTAAAACCATTATTATTCTTAGGTTTCAAAGCTACTTTAGTTATTTTTTGATGAAATGCTACGGTAAAACTGAAAACAGTATGAATTAAATTACATCTAAGCCCAAAAAATCAAAATACTATGAAAGCTATACGTACTCGCAGTCAAGAGCGGATTTTAAACTTATTAAAAAATATCAAACAAGAAATTTCTGCTCAAGACATATACATAGAATTGCGTAATCTAAATCAAAGTATGGGTTTAGCTACAGTCTATCGTTCCCTAGAAGCCTTAAAACTAGAAGGTCAAGTACAGGTGAGAACCTTATCTAATGGTGAGGCTTTGTATAGTTTAACCCAACAGGACAAACATCACCTCACCTGTTTACAATGTGGTATTTCCATCCCCATCCATCAGTGTCCAGTCCATGAAGTAGAAAGCGAGTTAGAAACCACCCACAAATTTAAAGTCTTTTACCACACCCTAGAATTTTTTGGACTGTGTGATAAGTGTCAAAATAGTCATTAGTCATTAGTCATTAGTCATTAGTCATTAGGTTATTCTTCCAGTCACCAGTCGCCAGTCCCTATTCTTTTTTTTCAAACAAAGAATGAGAAGCATTGGGAAGATCAGAGACAATGGAACGCATACCTTCAAAAGTAGCGGGGATGTTGCGGGGGTCCATGAACATTACCTTACTACTATCACTCTTACCGATAATAGTTGCCATATCCAAATAACCCAAGGCCATTAAAACCTCTATCGCTTTGTTTGCTTCTGGGTTGGCTTTCATGCGTTGAGAAATAATTTCCGCTGACTCGGCGATCGCCTGAGCTTTTAAAACCTGTTGTTGTCTTTCCGCTTGCGCCCGCAAAATAAGTGCCTTTTGTTCCGCTTCCGCCTGTAAAATTACTGCTTTTTGACGTGCTTCTGCATCCAAAATTTGAGCATCAGCTTTACCCCTAGCACTATTAACAGCAGATTCTCGATCGCCCTCAGAAGTTAAAATTGCTGCCCGCTTCCGTCTCTCTGCGGACATCTGCAACTCCATAGATTCTTGTACAGCTTTGGAAGGAACAATATCTCTTAATTCCACTCGCGTAACTTTTACACCCCAAGGATCAGTAGAAATATCTAATTCCCTCAAGAGAATTTCATTAATTTGGGTACGGGCTGTAAAAGTCTGATCTAGCTCCAATTGTCCCATTTCCGAGCGAATTTGAGTTAAAACCAAATTGACCATTGCTGATTGCAGATTTTCCACCTTATAATAAGCTTTTTCTAAATCCACAATCCGCCAATATACCACCGCATCTACAGTAATAGAAACATTGTCACGGGTAATACATTGTTGGGGAGGAATATCTAAAACTTTTTCCCGGATAGTTTGTTTATAAACAACATTGTCTAAAAAAGGATTAATGAACTTTAAACCAGGTCCGAGTTTTGTCTTATAACTACCCAAAGTTTCTACTAAAGCTTCATCACCTTGATTAATGATTCTAATGGACTTCATGACCACCGTACCACCACCAAAAGCCAAAGCAAGCAATAATAAAAATTGATACATGATTATAAATCTCCAAAGATTAAAACTCTAGGACAAATATTTAAAACCTGTAACCTGTAACCTGTAACCTGTCACCTTAAAACATTTTCCGGCATGATAATGAGAGTAGTTCCCTCCCTAGAAACCACATAAACCTTTTGTCCTGGCGTTAAAGTGAGGTTATCATCATCACATCTAGCCCGCCAAGAATTACCTTCATATAAAACTCTGCCAGCCTGACCTGGTAAAATTTCTGTTAAAGTTTCCGCGATCACAGCATCAGATATTTTTGACTGGCGCTGTCGGGGTTGAAAAAACCTGCTGTAGAAGAAAATTAAAGCTGTAGAAAGTAACAACCAAACAATAACTTGCAACCACAAATTACTTAAACCCAAGAAAGAGAGGAAAGCGACAATAAAAGCACTAACTCCCATTATGAATTCTACGAAAGCAGTTGGTAACAAAAGTTCCATTAAACAGAGAATGATACCTGCTACCAGCCAAATTAAGGTGAAAATTGGCATAACGCCATCCCAGACACTACATTACCGATCTGAATAGGGTTCTGTGATTAGATACAGAAAAATACTGAAGTTTTACAGAAAACAAAACTTGGTATTGTGAATATACAAACAAAGTTTATTCTAAACTTCCACGAACTGACATCTAAAGTTAATCGAAATTCACTTTTTAATTCGCTTTTTATAATTTATACTTTTTATATCCTTATGATTACCACTAAGAAAATCATTCATTGTATCAATCCTGACTGTGAACAACCGATTAATAATATAGGCGATCGCCAGTGTCAAACCTGTCAAACTCACCTAATTTACCGTTACCTTTGGGCTGTAGGTATCATAAATAATGTAGAAATAGGAACATCTATAAATAATAGATATGAGGTAATTACTGAGCAAATTTGGCTAGATACCCAACCGGGAAAACCGCCAGAAATGCCAGAAGCAATACCGCAGGAAGTCATACCCTACCTAAAACTATACCGAGAAAAATTACATATTCCCCAACCCTACGGATTGATCAGCACCACAGAAAATTCAGCTTTGAAGATACTTTTATTAGAAAATGCACCCATAGATAATCAGGGAAATCTCTACCCAGTAATTACCGCAGTATGGGAACAAGCCAAAGGTGTTAGACAAATATACTGGTTATGGCAAATTCTCCAACTCTGGCAACCATTATCAGAACAGGGAGTATCAGCCAGCTTACTATCACCATACAACATTTTAGTTCAAGGATGGTGTATTAAATTATTAGAACTCCATCACAATACAGCACCACTCACATTACAAGACTTAGGAGAATCTTGGTATTCTTGGATCAAAGTCGCCAAAGCAGAAATCGCCCCAGGATTAAACCATATAATTCAGCAGATGCGCCAAGGGGAAACAGACTTTAACACCATTAGTAATCAACTAAATCAATTACTACTGGGTTCAGCCGCAGAATTACCCTTAATGATTAACATTGCCGGTTTTACAGATCCGGGATTGATACTAAAACATAATGAAGATAGTTGTTATCCAAATAATACAGATAAATTAGATGAATTTCTTACCCAACATTTGTCAATAGTCTGTGATGGCATTGATGGTCATGATGGCGGAGAAGTAGCTAGTCAATTAGCAGTACAATCTTTAAAAATACAGATCCGTGCTTGGTTGCAAGATATATCCCAACAAAGCGAAATTATACCCCCAGAATTACTACAGCAACAACTAGAAGCCAGTTTGCGTGTAGTAAATAACATGATTTGGTCACGTAACGACGAACAAAACCGCCAAGGAAGGGAACGCATGGCCACAACCTTAGTTCTCGCGGTGCAAGTACCCCAACGGATAATTACTAATACAGGTTGGGAGTCGGACAATACCCATGAATTATTTATAGCTAATGTTGGTGATAGTCGTGCTTACTGGATCACACCCCATTACTGCCAACTACTGACTACAGATGATGATATGGCTACCAGAGAAGTCCGTTCTGGCCAGAGTTTCTATCGTCAAGCTGACAAAAAACCCAACGCCAACGCCCTTACTCAAGCATTAGGAACAAGAGAAGCAGAAGTGCTAAAATTTTCAGTGAAACGCTTCATTTTAGAAGAAGATGGAATTTTGTTATTGTGTTCCGATGGTTTGAGTGACGATGAAGGAGTAGAAAAATCCTGGAAAGATTTGGTTATACCTTTATTAAAAGGTCAAATAGCCGTAGAAGATGCCGCAAAAGACTGGGTAAAAAGGGCAAATGAAAAAAACGGTCAAGATAATACATCCGTTGTAATTTCCGTATGTCGGATATCTCAGGCTTATTTAGTACCCGTTCCCCCAGCAGCACTGGTATTAGAAAACAACGAACCAGAGGAATCAGCAATTACTCTATCACAACCACAACCATCAGAACTACAAACCGTAGAAGCAGAAAATTTAACACAAAGTTCCCAAGCGTTATTAGATTTAGATTTAGGTGAAAATTCAGAAACCACTGTCACTAAAAAACCAAATCAAGGTAAAATGTTAGTGATTTTGATGGGAATTTTCGCATTTTTACTGGCAGGTACAGGTTTAGGTTTAATTGCTTGGTGGCAACTGCAACCCCAATCATTTAACCAGTTTTGTAGACAACTACCCCCAGAATTAGAGCAATTCTGCCCAAATCAAGAATAAGCTGATTTTGCAAATGTCCAGATATGGTAAAATCATCCATGCTAGACAAATGCAGTCAAAAAGTTAGCTTGGTTAAACATCATCATGCAACTACTTGTAATTGTATAGGTCTGAATACAATACTCGCAGTTACGACCAGTATCTACAAAAACTGAGTTGTAAACGTGTAGATAGTTGTAGAAGTTCAAAAGTTAGAAAGTTAGATATAAATAATGCTATGAAAGTTGGCGATCGCGTTCGTGTTAAAGAGTCCGTTGTAGTTTACCATCACCCTGAAAATCGTAATCAACCTTTTGATATTAAAGGTACAGAAGGTGAAGTTGCAGCTATTGTTACTCAATGGGAAGGTAGGCCAGTCAGTGCAAATTTCCCGATTTTAGTCCAGTTCAGTAAAAAGTTTAAAGCCCATTTAAAAGAAACTGAATTAGAAGTGGTTTAGGAGAATTGAGGAGTCAGGAGTCAGGAGTCAGGAGTCAGGAGTCAGGAGTCAGGAGTCAGGAGTCAGGAGTCAGGAGTCAGGAGTCAGGAGTCAGGAGTCAGGAGTC
>RDXV01000061.1 GCA_004292695.1 Nostocales cyanobacterium
ATGATTGAACCGCGAAGGGCGCAAAGGACACAAAGGTAAGAGATTTTCAGAGATTTTTTAGTGTTGCTGCGGTTATTTTTTCAAAATTGGGATGCTCCCGATTTTAGGGCAACCACAGGGGGTTGCCCCTACATAATTTATTGGTTTAGGTATTTTTGAAAAGGTGTTAATTTTTAATATCATATCTATTGAGTTAAAAATAGGAAAAAAATCAAATGTCATATAGTCAATTTACCCTTGAACAAATTAAATCTGAATTTGGAATTACCTTATCTGAAAAAGTTGGCTTTTTCTCCAAAATTCCCGAACGTGAATATAGTCAATTGCTGGCGGAAACCCTGGAATATAACATTCCTCTAGCGCTGTCTATTAACTCTGAAAAATCTCGCTCAGAAATGATTGTTACACCGATATTAATTGAAGTGAGAAAACAATTAACTAACCAAATCAGTTTATTTTCCGGTAAGGATTTTAACGTAGATGCTGAAAAAGGTTTAACAGGGTTTTGTGATTTTCTTATTAGTAAGTCTGCTGAACAATTAATTATAGAAGCACCTATTATTACTTTAGTGGAAGCGAAAAATGACAATATAGAATCTGGTTTAGCTCAATGTATGGCAGAAATGATTGCAGCCCAGTTATTTAATCAACGCCACAATCAAGAAATTAATACAATTTATGGAGTTATCACTACAGGAAGTATCTGGAAATTTATGCAGTTGCAAGAAACAACAATTACTATTGATTTGAATGAATACTTTTTAGTAAATATAGGCAAAATAATTAGCATTCTCGTTAATTTTATAGAGTCTGTTAACTCTCATTGAAGCTGAGAAATAACTTATTAATTTAGTATGTAACTTGAATAACTGAGTATGAAGATATTTCGATAAATAGACATAGTAATCCCTTGGACTACGGTAAAACTATCATAGCATAGTCTCAGAAGATGTCAAGACCCTTGAAAAATCGTTAGTGGGTTTTTGCTTATTGACATAAATTCTCATTAATTTTGGGGTAAAAACATGATGCAAATTTTTTTTTGCACTTTTGGGGTAGAGATAAGAAACCTGTATCGTTACCCGGCAGAGAGATTATCTAAACTAATCATCATCAGTTTTTGGCATGATCGCACCAGTTAAATTTGCATTGGTTAAATTTGCACCTCTGAGGTTAGCACCAGTGAGGTTAGCACCTGAGAGGTTAGCAGCGGTTAAATTTGCAAAACTCAGATCAGCGTTAGTTAAATTAGCCCCACTCAAATTAGCGCGAGAGAGAAAGCAACTGCCCAAATGACATCTTGTTAAATTAGCCTTAGATAAATTAGCTTGATAAAGATAACATTGCATCATTTCCGCTTCATATAAAACCGCTTTCTGCAAATCAGCAAAAACTAAATTAGCACCTATCAAATTAGCAAAACTTAGATGACTGCGAATTAATTGAGAACTAGCTAAATCAGCATTTTTCAAATTTGCAAAAATCAGATCAGTACCGATCAGATTAGCATTTGTGATCACAGCATCTTGTAAATTCACACGTTGTAAATTCGCACCAATTAAAATCACATCCTGAAAATTTGCAGCCTTGAGTGTGGCATATTGTAAATTAGCGAGAGTCAAATTAGCTTGATAAAAATTCGCTTCCACTAACTTAGAATTAGATAAATTAGCACTACTTAAAATTGCCTGACTAAAATTAGTTCTGACTAATAAACTATGACTTAAATCTGCCTGATGTAAATTCACAGCTTGTAAATTTGCACCTCGGAGGTTTTCCCGTTGTAGATTAGCGTAACTTAAATCTATCTCAACTTCTGGGTTTTGATTTCTCCATTGAGTCCAAGTAACAGCACCTGCTAACAGTAACTTTAAATGTTCGTGATTTGGCATTTTTACTCCTGATTACTCTTGACGCTGACTGTTTTGAATCCGACCTGGGGAATTTTCCAGAGCGGCTAAAGCTCCCGCTGCACCTGCTAAAATATCTCGTTCTGCTCCTCCTAAATAAAGTCGGCCAAAACTACCCACAGCTTGCACAGATAAGATATTAATTTGTGCTGATTTTTCCGCTTCATTTGCTGCCAAAGCTGCGTAAGCTGCGGGTTCAACTTCTAAAACATAGAGAGTTTCTCCTGCTAATAAAAGTTGTCCTCTGCGGGTACGGTTAATAAGTTGAGTTTGGTAAGCGTCAATATTACGAATAATTTGACTAGAAACTACACGTGGTTTCAAACAATCTTGTTTTTTAACTTGTAAATAATCTAAAATTGCGTCACCTGCTGCGCGAATTTCCCCTTGAGAAGCGGAATGTATTTCTAATAATCCATAGAGTCGTTCTACCATCTGCACACCAGGACGGACAGAGGCAGATTTTAAAGCTACATCAGTAACTTTATTGATTTCAATACCGGGTGATATTTCAATCCATAGGGATGTATCCCCCGGCAGTGGTAAGAAACCTTGGGCTACTGTTCCCATATATGCAGCGTGTTGAGGTTGCAGACTATCTAGAAATACGAAACTGCGTAATTCTATGCCCAAAGTGGTTTTCTCCTGTAATTTGCGTGCAACATAATAGTTTACCTAAGAATGGGACAGAAGAATTTAGAATTTAGAATTTAGAATGTAGAATTGAAGAGTTACCAGTCACCTTAAAATGGCGTTGTGGTTTTCAAGTGTACAACTGCTTGGGTGTGGGGATGTTGAAAGGTTAATTCCCTGGCGTGCAAGTGTAATCTATGCACATCATCATTTTTACCATAAAGGCGATCGCCCAAAATATGCACACCTAAACCGTGAACATCAGCAGCATGAACCCGTAACTGGTGAGTTCTGCCGGTCAAAGGTCGAAATTCAACACGGGTGTAACTTCCCTGTTTTCCAATTACCTGAAAATTCGTCACACTGGGTTTACCCTGTTCCCAATCAACAATTTGATAAGGTCTGTTTTCTGGGTTTCCCCACAATGGTAATTCAATTATCCCTTGGGTTTGAATTAGATCACCTGCCAAAATTGCCTCATAAATTTTTGCAACCTTTCTATTTTCAAACTGTTGATGTAATTGTGATTGAGTAAATTTATCCCGTGCTAAAATCAAAATTCCCGAAGTATCTTGATCTAAACGATGTACCGTCATCAATTCCCCAACATATAAATTTTGCAGACGACTAAAAACACTATCTTGGTTTTGCAAAAAACGTCCAGGTACAGATAATAAACCCGCTGGTTTATTCACTACAATTAACCATTCATCTTCATAAATAATTTCCAACTTCTGATTTTCACAACTTGGGAATTTTAAACCTGAAAGCAAAAACCCCATTAACGGTTGACACCTTTCCGCACAAGCACCATAAAACTCTCCCTGAATTTTATCTTGTACTTTATCTTGTACCGTTGACTCCCCCCACCAAAATTCTGCCATTGCTAAAGGTTGTAAATTATGGGTTGCTGCATAATGTAATAATTTAGGAGCGCAACATTCACCTGTACCTGTAGGTGTTCCCCAGGGAAATAATTGTTGTAAAGATAAAGACTGTCCAGAAAAATTAGTTAAACTATAAGCTGCGTGCATCTGGGTTTGTAATTCTCTGGATATTGCTTTTCTCTGTTTTTTCAAAGTTTGAATTTTTTGATCTGCGTCTTTTATCTTATCTAACAAAGGTTGTAAAATTCGTTGTCGCTGTTTTTTCAACTCTTTTTTTTCAATTCCTTGTTTACGACTTTCCGCTTCTAATTCATTTACAGCTATTTCTAATTCTTCTCCCTGTAAAGTTTGTAAATATGCTTCCCGCTGCTTTTGTCGTTGTTGTTTACTATATTGATGTTGTAATTTTAAAACTTCTAACTTCTGTTGAAATTCTTGATATAAATTCTGATATATTGTTCTTTCGGGAATTTCTGAAAGTTCAATTATTGCTTGTTTGATATTTTCCAATTTTGCTAAAGTTTGGGTTTCTAATAATTTTACCTCTTCCCTACCAGGAATAGGACTCACCCAACCATCAACCATTCTACAACCATTTAATAATCCCGAAAATGCTTTAATTACTCTTTGTTCACCGTTGGGTAATGCTACTAATAAAATACCATACATTTTTCCCTCTTGGGAATATAGAGAATTTTGGTTAAGTTGCTCCATTAAACCCCTAGCTATTGCTTCACTAACAGCGGTACGTGGTAATTTTAAAATTTCCCCAGTTTGTGGACATTTACCCTGATAATAATAGGTGGGTAGTGTAGGTGCAATTTGAATATCTGGGTTAATAAAATCGGAAATAGGATGTAAAGTTACTATCATATTCATATAATTTATGCAAAGATGTAAAAATACAAAGTCTGATTTTTTCAGCTTTGCAAATTTAATATTTCTGTTTCAATGTTAATTCTAGCTATCGCTTCTGCAAATTCTAGCATTTATCAGTTATCAGTTATCAGTTATCAGTTATCAGTTATGAAATAACTAATTTATTGCTTTCCATGCTCTAGAAATCACATTTTTAGTAGATAAAGAAAAATTAGCTTTATTCATCATCCAATCATAATAACCTGGATCTTTAGAAAATACCTCTAATAAAGTTTTACCTCGATATTTACCAAAGTTGAAAACAATAGCTTGTTTTTCTTGATCATAAATTAATTTACCTGTAGGATCTAAAGAATTAAAGGTAGAAAATTGACTTAAAATACTCACATCATTCTTAACTGGTATAGTCACAGGAGAACCATCATTGACAGTTTCTACATTTTCATAACGTTCTATTTGTGCTTTTAAAACTTGATAAGTTGCTTGAATATCAATTGCTGCGTCGTGCGCTCCTTCTAATTCTTGTCCACAATAAAATTTATAAGCTGCTTTTAAATTACGTCGTTCCATTGTATGAAAAATAGCTTGTACATCTACTAAATTTCTACCTGTTAATTTTAAATATTTTCCTACCCTGAGAAATTCTTCTACTAACATCGGAATATCAAATCTGTTAGAATTAAACCCACCTAGATCACTATCTTCCAAAAAATCTAAATATTCCTCTGCAATATCCCTAAAAGTGGGTGCATTTTTAACATCTTGATCATATATTCCATGTACCATAGAAACTTCTACAGGAATGGGAATTGTAGGGTTAATTATTTGTGATTTTAATTCCTCTCTACCATCAGGAAATACTTTCAGGATGGCAATTTGCACAATTCTATCATTAGTTATATCCAGTCCAGTTGCTTCTAAATCAATAAATGCTAAAGGTTTTAATAGGTGAAGCTGCATAAATGTAAGTAGGAGATAATTTAATTATCTTGTCAACATTCTTATATTGTATCATATTGAAAATATAATGTCTGTCTAATTATGCTGATAGTGAACAACTTGTTTAATGGGAAGTTCAATAATAAATTCTGTTCCTTCTCCTGGTTTAGTTATACATTGTAAATTACCCTTATGTTTCTTATTAATTATTTGATAACTAATTGATAAACCTAGTCCAGTTCCTTCACCAATTGGTTTAGTAGTAAAAAAAGGATCAAAGATACGATTAATATTTTCCTGGGGTATTCCCATTCCACTGTCTGCGATGTGAATAGCAATACAATTATTTTTTAAGTGTTTGGTTTTAATAATAATTTTACGATCAAATTCTATTTCTTCTAATAAAAACCCTGTATATTTTTTACCTTCTAAAGCATCAATAGCGTTACTCAAAATATTCATAAATACTTGATTTAATTGTCCGGGATAACATTCAATTAAAGGTAAGTCTCCATAGTCTTTAATGACTTCAATTTCTGGATGATGACCTTTTCCTTTAATACGATGTTGAAGAATTAATAATGTGTTATCAATTCCCTCATGAATGTTGACTACTTTCATGTCAGATTCGTCAAGTCTGGAGAAGTTCCTCAATGATAAAACAATTTCCCTAATTCTTTTTGTTCCTACCTCCAAGGAAGCAATAATTTTATTAGTGTCTTCTAAAATGAAACCTAAATCTATATATTCTTGATAATTATAAATTTCCTCATTTGTTTGGGGATAATAACTTTGATATAATTTAATCAGATGAATTAAATTTTGCACATATTCTTTGAGTGGTGTGACGTTACCATAAATAAAGTTAATGGGATTATTAATTTCATGCGCTACACCAGCTACTAATTGACCTAAACTAGACATTTTTTCATTTTGAATTAGTTGTGTTTGTGTATCTTGTAATTCCCGGAGAGCTTGCTGTAATTCCTGTGCTTTTTGTGTTAATTCAAATTGGGATTTTTTGAGTTTTATTTCTGCTTCTTTGCGCTCAATAATCTCTATCTGTAAATCTTGATTTAATTGAAATAATTCTGATGTTCTTTCCATTACTTTTGATTCTAATGAGTAATAAAAGTCTCGCAGTTTAATAGTCATTTGATTGAAGTCGTCTGCTAGTTGCTCAATTTCATCATTGGTATGAATATTTAAAAAATAATTTAAGTCACCCGCTCCAACTTTTGCTACTCCAATTTGTAATTTGTGTAGGGAACGAATTACGGGAACAAAAATAAGCATTACTTGAAATAAGAATACCAAAAACATACAAATTATGCCAATACTCAAAAAAAAGGTATTCATTTGTCTAATTCTTTCTAAGTTATTAATAGCGTCATAATTTCGGTTCTCTGCTGTCCGAGAAATATCTTCCAAAAAAAAGGTGATGTCTTTTATATAAGAATTAATTACCTGTAAGTCTTGTTGATAAATTAATATATCCTGTTTATTATCTAAGGTATCAGCTAAATTAGTTAATAAATAATGACGATTATAAACAAAAGATATTTCTTCTCCTGCTTGATTCATGACTAATTCTAATTCTTTTAAGTCTATTAAAAAGTTAGACCTAATTTTTTGAAATTTGATCATGTAAGCTACGTTATGATCTAAGACGACAAAATCTTTCAGCAGTAATGCTTGATCTTTTAATGATTTTTCTAATTCATGAGTTATTTTTCTAGCATAAGCGGTACTTTTTTGTGCTTTTTGTGCTGATAATTCTGCTTGATAAAGACGAAAAACACTACCACCCATCAGACAGATTAAAACTGTCAATATAGAAGAAGATACTAAAAATTTTTGCCAAATTTTCATATTAATTATTCACAGGTTTATTAATGATGGTAGTTAAATGAAGTCAGATGATGTTCTAATTCTCTTGTAGTTGTTGTAGTAGTCTCCTGATTCTTTCATAGTTGATATCATCTACTATGGTGTATCCTGCGTTTTCTGTTCCTGAAAGTGCTATAATTCCTGGAGGAGCATCAAGTAAGGCTTTTTTAATACCGTTAATTAATCTGGGATCTAGTTTGGTGGATACGACTATTGGATCGGTGGGTAATGGGGAAGATTCCCAAATTTTGATGTACTTTTTTGGATCTATTTTTTTTTCTGACTGTGCTTTTATAAATGCTTCTTGTGCTACTGCTACTGCGTCAACTTCTCCATCTGTTAATGCTGCAATTGCTTGATGATCACTGCCTAAAAATTTAATTTCTGTTAATGTTTGTGCAGGATTAATATTTTGTGCTTGAAAAAATTCAACTTGGGGAATTAAAAACCCTGTGGTAGAAGATTTACTCACAAATCCAAATCGTTTATTCTTTAAGTCTTGGATACTTTTAATTTTGTTTGCGTTAGCAATAATGACGCTAGTATGCCAAGGTCTACCTGTGGTTTTCGTAATTGGTGCTAAAATAGGTTGAATGTTAGGGTTGTTTTGCTTGGCTTTTATATAGGTTAAAGATCCAAGATAGGCTATTTGCACTTTTTCACTAACCAGTAATTCTACTGCTGTTTCATAGTCTTTTTGGATTTGAATATCAAATTTTCTGAATAAACTTTTTTCTAAGTATTCAGATAATTCTTGTATGTTTGTGAATTGTTCTGGAGATGATTGAGTGGGAATAACTGCTACTTTGATTGTTGCTGATTGTTGATTTACAGCGGTGGTTGGTTTGGGTGTTGAGGATTTAATATTAATAAAGGGTTGATTTTTACTGTCAGAACATCCTATACCAAAGAATAGTATAGTCAATAACATCACAAATGGCATCCGTATTTTCTTGGATGAATAGGGATGGTTTTTCCGCTGATAATAAGCCATAGGTCAAATATTCTCATATTTTATTCAGAAATACAATTTAGAATTACTCACTACTTTATTACTTCAATATACATACCCTTCATTCCCTATTCTCTGGGTAAATAATCATAATCCGGGAAAATTAGTGCCGATATATTCTTTCTATCAACGTAATATTACTGGGAATTACTGTTTCTTTACTTTAATTTAATTTAAACTGAATCTGTATTTTAGTAAAGTAATATTTTAGTCGTTCAATTTACAGTTTTATATGAGTTAATAAATTGTTTGATTTGACTGTAATTCTTTAATTAAGATTTGATAGCTATTTTCTTTAATGCAATTATTTGAATAATTGAGTTTGCAAAAAATATAAAATCACATAGCTCATATATAGATCGCTGCCTTGAAATTTTTATGTTATAATATGGGGATAACAATTTTAATTACGTGGCAAATAAATATGCAGATTACTTATGAATAGTGATGTACTGGCTTTTTTAATAAGTGCAACTTTATTGATAGTTTATCTAATTTTTTCAGCACTCACAGAAATGGGTACTAAAATTCCCTGGAAAAATCAAAATCAGGATGATTAAAAATGAAAGATCCACAAAAGAATAATATTAAACATATTAAAATTGATCCAGCAACAGTAGTTTTAATTGCGTCTGCATTCATCCTATTACCGTTGCTGTTTGCGGGTTTTTGGGGTTAAATGGTTGACTGCTATTCTACCATTTCATTCACGGGGAATCTATCAATTAGCTGCATTGCTCTTTGGGCATTAGCTCGCAAACTTTCAGAGACGAAGGGAACGTGGGGAATTTGAGATAATAAATCTAAGGTTCGTCTTAATAATCTCACCACATCTCCCTCATCTAAGGTGGTGTTTATACATAATTCTCCCCATTCCATGCCTAATGCCCATTGTTCAACTATGGCTATTAATTCAAATTCTAACCAGATCGGCAATGCCACGTTATAACGTCGTTGCACTTGGAATAATTTTCTTCTGACACCTCGTAATTCTGCTAAGGCATTGGCAACTTCATTACTCAGGTCAAATTTGACTCGACTATCTGGCCTTGGGGTTTCTGTAACTAAGGCTGCTGCTGCTGCTGCTAAGTGGTGTGGATCTAAATTATCGAGTTCTCCACTGGCGATCGCCAAACCTAACCATAATTCATTTTCACCGCGAATGGTAGCGGCCATTTGTCCTAGTTCGGTGGGGACTAATTCATCTAAACCACCAAACCTTTGTAATATCTGAATCAAATTCACAAACTCTTCCCAGTGGTGCTGGGAATTTTGTTCTATTTCCTCTTCTAAAGTTTCTAATTCCGCTTCTAACTCCACACATCGCGCCCTTTGTTTAAATATATGTGCAATGTTGCCAGCTTTGTGTAAAGGATGATTTTCTAATTGTGCTTGGATGGCGTTTACCCGACTTAATTGTTGTGCCAATTCTGGGGGCATATACATATATTTTGTTGGATCGGGTATACTTTTGGCGATCGCCTCTGTCTCTGCATTACCCTTAACTGACTGGCCTCGTTTAAAACCCAACTCATCCGGTGGTAATAGATGTTCTGGTAACTCTATTTTGGGTATTTCTGCATATAAATCAATGATATCTGCCGCTGTGGCCACATACCAACGATTATTTTCTGCCAAGCAAATCAAATATGCAACTTGACCCACATCAGGTACTTTAGCTACTAACACAGCGGTTAATGGTAAAGTAGCTGTCATGCTTTTATCTTTTAAACTTAACAGAGTTCCCGACACAGCAAAATCCAACAACATGGAAATATGCTCTTGTCTATCTTCCCTCGCTTGTTCCTGAAGGGTTTTAAAAATGTGTCGTTCTACCTTTAACCGTTGTCTGTACTTCTCATATAAAGCGATGTCATTATCATCAACTGCGGCCAGTTCAGCATTTATTTTTGCCAATTCTGCCTGAATAGCCGCCATTTCATCATATTCTGGCTTTAAATATAAAGTTGCCATATACTGGCCAAAACTGCGTTCTATCAGTTCTTTTGCTTCTGCTAAAGTATGGGTTTGTAATAAATTTAACACCATCCCATAACTAGGGGTAAACTGGCTAACCAAAGGATCTGGAGGAGATGTAGCCAAATAAGCCGCTTCCTTAGCTCCCTCAAATGGTGTTTGAATTGTGACAACATGACCCTGTAAATCCATCCCCCTTCTTCCCGCCCTTCCAGACATTTGCAAAAACTCTGAAGCCTTTAACAAACGGTGTCCGTTATCTGTGCGTTTAGATAGAGTAGAAATTACCGTAGTTCGTGCTGGCATATTGATTCCCGCCGCTAGGGTTTCCGTAGCAAAAACAACTTTAATCAATCCCTGTTGAAACAGTTCCTCAACTAAAACCTTCCAAGCTGGTAAAATTCCAGCATGATGGGCAGCAACACCCCGATATAAAGGAGCAATTTGCCCCGAACGTCCCGCTTCTGGGTTGCGGGCTAAAAAATCATCAATTTGTCTGCGTAATATTTGGGATTCGTCATTATTAACTAACCACAGATCCCCCACCTCAGCGACCGCTTTATCACAACCTTTACGGCTAAAAATGAAGAAAATAGCCGGGAGCATATCCCGCTGTGCCAATTGATTAAGAGTATAAAGAATGCTCGGTGCTTCTGGTCTAGCAGCTCTACCCCGATCCCGTGAACCCTTTTTCCGGTTAATCAGACGGGGGTTAATTTTGGTATTGCTGTCATTTAGTAGGGGAAACAAACCTTTAGGGTTACAAAAATGAAATTGTAGAGGAACTGGACGGTATTCCGAGTAAATCATGTCCGTTGGTCCATGAACACGATTTAACCAGTCCGTGAGTTGATCACTATTTGCTACCGTAGCAGAAAGGGCGACTAACTGGATTTCCCGGGGACAGTAAATAATAGATTCTTCCCAGACTGTACCCCGTTGACGATCATTCATGTAGTGGCACTCATCGAGAACTACAGCCTCTACATCTACCATTGAGATCCCGATTTGACCTATGGGAGTACCATAGAGCATATTACGAAAAATTTCCGTAGTCATAACTAAAATCGGTGCATCCCGGTTAATAGAAGCATCACCGGTTAATAATCCTACTTGGTCAAAACCGAAAGTTTCCCGAAAATCTCGTAATTTTTGATTTGATAAAGCCTTGAGAGGGGTGGTATAAAACACACGTTTCCCTCGCGCCAGAGCGCGATAGATGGCGTATTCCCCAATAAGTGTTTTCCCTGATCCGGTAGGCGCACAGACTACTACTGAACGTCCAGAGTTAAGGGAGGCGATCGCATCGAGTTGGAATTGATCTAATTCAAAGGGAAATAGCGACCCTAAGTCAAGTTCTGAAGAGGGGGTAGGGTAATTCACTCAATCATCTTTTTAGCAACCAGAGTATTTTCTATCATAACCTGATTCGTGATGATCTTGGTGAATCAGTTAACAGTTAACAGTGATCAGTTATTGGGAGTTAGTGGGGGTTAAGGAGTGGTAGGCGCTGACGCGGAGGATCAAACTGTTTTAATTTATACTTAACCATGACTGAAAATGTATAAAATGCAGTCTATGATTATATTTGTATTTGATTTTTTTTGATGTTTTTTAACGAACCACAGAAGACACCCTGCGGGAAGTCAAAAGTTAAAAGTCAAAAGTTAAAAGTTAGAATTTTTTTGTCAGAATCAGGATGTCCAAGATTTGAGGATTTACAGGATGTGATTGGATGATTGTTTTTTTGATGTTGGGAATTTTGAGGATGTTGTTTGATTATTGTTTTCCAATGATAATAAACCATCTAAAAATTACCATCCTGTACATCCTTTAATCCTGGTTATCCTGATTCTGACAAAGTGAAACCCAATATCTACACATTTTTGAAGTGTTGGGTTTCGTTCCTCAACCCAACCTACATCTAAGAATTACTAACAGAATACTCAACTGAACAGGGATTATCCATACGTTTAGAAGCTTCTATGATTTCAATTCCTACAATATTTCCAGCGTCGTCATAATCTAAAATGATTCCTGGTTTTTCTTCATCACTTTCTTCTATTGGTACATTGCTGAATATAATTCTTAAAACATCAACTTCTGCGTCGTAGGTGATTTTCATGGTTCTCTCCAGTATTTTTCAATTTTGCTAGTTCGATAAACAGTAATTACAACTTTAGGATCAATATCATCTGCAACAATAACACGCAGTAAGAAGAGTTTACCGTTACCAAAGTCAACTTTTGATTGATATACTTTCCGTCCTTCTCTTTCTAGTATAATTTGTTGGGGATTGTCTAACACAGATTCAACTAAAGAAAGAGAAATCTGTCGTCTTTCCATTTCTATTTGTGCATGATGGGAAATCTTGTATGTCATTTCATTTGATTAAGATTTAATAATTTCCTGTAACCCTTAAATGTTACAATCTACAAGTCTCAACGCGAGAGAAAAAACATCCACACCAACCACCCATAATCCTCCCCAACCTCCCAACCCAATCCCAACAAAAGGGAGGTGGCCTTGTGATGCTTTTATATCAAACGTAATATTACTGTGAGGCAACCAATTTCCTCTTTTCCTCCATCCTACCTTGTCCCCGAACTTCTCCCAGATTTTTTCATCATAATTTATCGTTTCACCTAAACTTTGATAAATTCGTTTTTGCACAGAAAACCCGAATTTACCATTACTATATTTTACCCACAATTGGTCAATGGTGCGAAGGTCTGCACAGGGAAAATTATCAATGTGTTCAACATCTAACCAACCTTCCTTTTCCCTTTTCGCAACTGCTAACATTACCCTTGCTGTTTCCTCATCCGCTTCTTTCCATTCTCCTTCTTTGAGTAAGTCCCGTAGTTTTGTATAATCCTGTCCTACGGCTGATTTTAATTGTGAATTATCATTACTCATGTCATCTCCCGACTTCTTTAATTAATCTTCTTATGTAACAAATAAATAACTTTCATCACTAAACATACCATCTATAAATTACCATCCTGTACATCCTTTAATCTTGGATATCCTGATTCAGACAAATACAAGTTGAACGAGTCCTTTGCGTTCTTTGCGGTTCATTAAAAAAGTAGTAATCTAACAGTAATAGAATAGAACATCAAAAATCATCGAACGCAGATAAACGCAGATAAACGCAGATAAAAATTAAAACCTCTTCCCTCCTTGTCCTATGTAGTTCGTTATTATAAAACCTATAGAAAATCTCTCTCAAACCCTCTTACCTTCGCTCCCTTCGTACCTTCGTGGTTCATTCAAAAAATCCCAACCAACATGATCAAAATCCTACACCTATCAGACATCCACATCGGCAGTGGTTTCTCTCACGGCCGCATCAACCCAGCCACAGGATTAAATACACGATTAGAAGATTTTGTCAATACCCTATCATTATGTATTGATCGCGCCCTCTCAGAACCAGTAGATATAGTGATTTTTGGAGGTGACGCTTTTCCCGATGCCACCCCCGCACCCTACGTACAAGAAGCCTTTGCTAGTCAGTTTCGCCGCCTCGTAGATGCGAATATACCAACAGTTTTGTTAGTTGGCAATCATGACCTACATTCCCAAGGTGTGGGCGGTGCAAGTCTCAATATTTACCGAACTCTCGGTGTTCCTGGTTTCGTGGTTGGTGATACATTAACTACCCACTCTATCCAAACCCGTAAAGGTAAGGTACAAGTTATTACCCTTCCTTGGTTGACTCGTTCGATGTTGATGACTCGTAAAGAGACAGCAGGTTTATCTATGGCTGAAGTCAATCAACTTTTAACTGAACGCTTAGAAGTTGTATTAGAAGGAGAAGTGAGAAGACTTGATCCTGATGTACCTACTATTCTTTTAGCCCATTTAATGGCTGATAATGCGACGTTAGGTGCGGAACGTTTATTAGCTGTGGGTAAGGGTTTTACTTTACCGCTTTCTTTATTAGCACGTCCTTGTTTTGATTATGTAGCTTTAGGTCACGTTCACTATCATCAAAATTTGAATAAATCTAATGATCCACCAGTAATTTATCCTGGTAGTATTGAACGGGTTGATTTTAGTGAAGAAAAAGAAGAAAAAGGTTATGTGATAGTTGAATTAGAAAAAGGTAAAGCAGATTGGAAATTTTGTCCTTTACCTGTGCGAACATTTCGGACTATTGAGGTAGATTTATCTAAAAGTGATGATCCCCAAGGGGTTTTGTTAAAGGCAATATCCAAATATAACTTAGAAGAAACTGTAGTGAGATTAATCTATAAATTGCGTTCTGAACAATTAGATTTAATCGAAAATTCCTTAATTCATAAAGCATTAGGTACAGCACACAGTTATACAATTCAACCAGAATTAGTTAGTCAGTTAGCTAAACCGCGTATTCCAGAATTAAACGCTAGTAGTAGTATAGATCCGATGGAAGCGTTAAAAACATACTTAAATAATCGAGATGATTTAAAAGATTTGGTAGAACCGATGATAGAAGCTGCACAAACTTTATTAGAAGATGATGAAATATTGCTCAGTTAGAGGATTGCTAAATTCTATCTGTTAGGTGTATAAAAAAAACACACTTGATAAAATTATTTCAGGGTTTATTATGTCTAAGTTAATATCTGCATCATTGATAGCTGCTGCTTTATTGTTTACACCCACCAGCAACACTGATATTACATTAGCCGGTACTTGTGCTTCTAATTGTGGTCCCCGTCCTTTACAGTTTAAACCTGGTCAATATTTACGCTTAAAAATAGTCAACCGCACCCCTAGAGTTTTACAAATGGAAAAATTTCCAGAAATGCGACGGATGTTTTTACAACCAGGGAAAGAATATACAATAGATCAGGCAAATGCGACAGAACCGAATTTTTCAATTATTTTTTGGGATGATACAGGTAGATCAATAGAAGCTAAACCTAGTAAACCAAACTTTGGGACTTTGCGTGTAGAATTGCGTCCTACTTATAGATTTCCTGGCGATCGCTCTATTTATATTCTCAATGATGGTAAAGTACAAGTATTTTAGAATAACAGAATCAGTGTAGGTTGTGTCAGATATCAAAAATCTAGTTGTTGATAAAATAAAGACTATAAATTAAGACTATCTGACGCACCATATCAATCTGTTACATTTTGCTATCAATAAAGCAACAAAATTGAGTATTAAGGATGTATCAACCATGAAAAAACCATCAAAATCATTTAACATTAAAAATCTCACAAAATTCAAATCCAAACTGGAAACAGAAAGAGATTTAGCTAAAATATGGGAATTTTATATGGATTATTTTTCTGACCATAAAGAATTTACTGATTTAGGAGAACCTATTCAAAACAAAGAATTAGAAAAAATAGTTGCCATGATTACTAAACAGATGTTTAAACAAACCTGTAATACTTTATTTTTAATTAGCATTCCCGAATATAAGTTTATTCATGGTGGTTGTTCTGTAGGAAATAGTTTTGGTGGCTTAATTTATTTTGAAGACACCCTACAAGGAATGATAGCTATTCCTGACTTACCACCTTCCACAATGGTCAAATATTCCCGTTTTACTGGACAAAAATTATATACTGACTTAGATAAAAACTAGATCATAATCTAGTGTCATCATCTAGTATTCAATAGTCGTAATAATCAGGAAAATCAGTAATATTAACTCTTATCATATATTCTAGATATCCTAAAATTTACTTTAAATTTTAGTTGATGTTCATGTTATGTAAATCCAGGAAAGTTATGTGAATTACGTAAATTATCATAGATTAGAATTTAATTTATGATTGATTTAGTATTTCTCAAACATTTTATTATAAGATATTAAAAATAACTAATAACTAATAACTAATAACTAATGACTAATGACCAAAATATTAAACGTTTACCTAATCAACGTTGGCAAATTGCCCCAGCAGACATTGAATTAGCCACAAAATTAGCGAATTTAACGAATATTTCCCCTATTATCGCTCAACTGTTAATTAATAGAGGCTTAGAAACACCAGAAACCGCAGAAAAATTTATCAATCCCGAATCCATAAACTTACCATCTCCCTTAGAAGATTTTCCCGATTTAGCCACCAGTGTAGAATTATTAGAAACTGCCATTAAAAATCAGGAAAAAATCGCTATTTGTGGTGATTATGATGCAGATGGAATGACAAGCACTGCTTTATTATTAAGAAGTCTCCGCGCTTTAGGTGCTGATGTTGATTATGCTATTCCCAGTCGAATGCACGAAGGTTATGGAATTAATAACCGTATTGTCGAAGAATTTAAAAGTGAAGGTGTCAGTTTAATTCTCACTGTTGATAATGGAATTGCTGCTGTTGAACCTATCCAAAAAGCCAGAGAATTAGGTTTAAAAGTAATTATTACAGATCATCATGATATCCCTAAACAATTACCACCAGCTAACGCTATTCTCAACCCCAAATTAATATCAGAATCTTCACCTTATCGTGGTGTTGCTGGTGTAGGAGTAGCCTATATTTTAGCTGTTTCCTTAGCTCAAAAAATGGGAGAATTAAAAGGTTTAGTTCATCCTATGTTAGCTTTATTCACATTAGGAACTATTGCCGATTTAGCACCTTTAAATGGTGTTAACCGTCGTTGGGTAAAAAGGGGTTTAAAATTATTACCTAAATCTACAGTACCAGGAATTCAAGCCTTAATTCAAGTTTCTGGAGTCCAAGCAAGTGAAGGGGAAACAAATCAAAACTCTCAGCAAAATACCAAAACATTAAAACCTGATGATATTGGTTTTCGTTTGGGACCGAGAATTAATGCCATAGGTAGAATTGGCAACCCGCAAACAGTAATAGAATTGTTGACTACTGATGATATGGGAATTGCTTTAGAACGAGCGATGCAGTGTGAGCAAATTAACGCTGAACGGCAAAAAATGTGTACAGAAATTGAACAAGAAGCAATATCATTAGTAGAAGATTTATATGTAGAAAATTTACACAAAGACCGAGTTTTAGTAGTTATTAAAGAAAATTGGCATCATGGAGTAATTGGTATTGTTGCTTCTCGGTTAGTAGAAAGATATGGAGTTCCGGTTTTTATTGGTACTTCTGAAGGTGAAGGTGTAATTCGTGGTTCTGCAAGGGGAATACCTGAATTTAATGTTTTTCATGCTTTAGAACATTGTGATCATTTACTTGGTAAATATGGAGGACATAAAGCAGCAGGAGGTTTTTCTTTACCAGCAGATAATTTAGAAAGTTTGAGATTACATCTTTGTGAATTTGCTAATAGTTGTTTAGAAATACATCATTTAAAACCCCTATTAAAAATTGATGTCCAGGCAAATTTTAATCAAATTAATCAAGATTTATTCCAACAATTAAACATTCTCCATCCTTGCGGTATTGAAAATCCTGATCCCATTTTTTGGACTCCTAATGTCCAGGTAATTCAACAGCAAACCGTAGGTAAAAATAAAGATCATCTCAAAGTTGTTTTCTCTCAAATTATCAATCATCAAAGGTATGAAATTAAAGGTATAGCTTGGCGTTGGGGTGATTTATTTCCCCTACCATCTCGGTTAGATATTGCTTATAAATTACGAGAAAATAATTATAATGGTAATAGTAATATTGAAATAGAATTAGTAGGTGTGAGACTTTCTCAGCAATTAGAAACCCTATTTTCTACTACAAATATTTCTAAACCAACAAAGTTTGAATATCAACAACGTCAATATAGCTGTGGTATTTACCAGAATGGTAACAGTACAGAATTAAGAATTAAAAATAGTGAAGGTAAGGTGTTAGTTATGCAGCCAGAAAATAAAATAGGTTTGTTAGGTCTCAACAGAGAAAATGCCAAACAGGTTGATTTATCTTTACCTCAATATGATGCCATTGTTCAAGCTGCTATTCAGGCTTTGATAGGGAATAGGTGACAGGTGACAGGTGACAGGGAATAGTAAAGAAGTTCTTACCCATTACCCATTACCTATTACCCATTACCCATGACCTAAATTATAGGTTGCCGTTGCGAAACGCGAGTACAAAGATTACAGCAGGCCCAGCAAGTACAATTAATGCAACAGAGGTTAATTGAAACACAACTTCCCAATTAACATTAGCTAAAGCTTCCATTTTTCCTCCAAAAGATTTTAAAAGATTCAATAACTCAAGTATGAAGCCCGCCATAGATCATATCTGGATAGGGGCAGCGATTTTTAAGTTACTTAACAAAATTATAGGAAAATACATCAATATGTAAACAGGGAACAGGGAACAGGGAACAGCAAAGAGGAAAGGTCGCAGGGAGCAAGGGTAGAAAAATTAGTTATTTATTGTTTGAACTCCTTGAACTCCTGACTCCTGACTCCTGACTCCTGACTCCTGAACTCCTATCACCTACCACCAGAGGTATATTATGGCTACTTGGCAATGTGTAAAGCAGTGTGGTGCTTGCTGTTATCTTGATCCTACAGAACGTCCAGATTTAGAAGATTATCTCACCCCAGAGGAACTTGGGCTTTATCTGAGTATGGTGGGTGAGGATGGTTGGTGTGTGAATTTTGACCACGAAACGCGAGAATGTACGATTTATGATGATCGTCCCCGTTTTTGTCGGGTGCAACCAGAAACTTTTCAAGATATGTTTGGTATTGAAGCGGATGAACTCAATGATTTTGCTATTGATTGCTGTCATCAACACATAGATAGCATTTATGGTGATCGCAGTCTGGAAATGATCCGGTTTAACGCGGCAGTGGGATTTTGAGGAGAGATTTTTAAACTTGGGAAGTTTCTGTAAGTTTTTGTAAGTTTTTGGAAATTTTTATCTGAAAAAGTTGCAATTTATGACAACAATCTGAGAAAATGAAAAAAATATGAAAATAACCTAGTGACAGGAATAACGTTTGTGAAACTTGACACTTTACCTGTAAAGACTACGGAAACTCAAAATCAGTCTGTAGAAAACAAAGCAACTCAAACCCAAGAGAAAAAACAATCATCTGTGTGGATGGTGTTGGGAACTACTTTTATTACTATTTTTTTAGCGGAAATTGGTGATAAAACCCAACTATCCACTTTATTAATGAGTGCAGAATCTCATGCACCTTGGGTAGTTTTCCTGGGTTCAGGAATTGCCCTGATAACTACCAGCTTGTTAGGTGTTTTGCTTGGTGGTTGGATCGCTAGTAAACTTAGTCCTAAAACTGTGGAAAAATCAGCCGGTTTAATGTTGCTGTTTATTTCTGTGATGTTGTTTTGGGACGTTATTCACGGTTAATTCTTGAATCAAGAATGCAGAATTTAGAATGCAGAATGGATGGATAACTGAACTGTTGTCATATCTGAATCAAATTATCAAACTTATAACCTATGGACTGGAATCTTTTAGGACTCAGCTTTATTACTGTTTTTCTCTCAGAACTTGGAGATAAAAGCCAGTTAGCAGCAATCGCACTTTCTGGTCAAGGTCAATCACGGAAAGCGATATTTTTAGGTACAGCAGGTGCTTTAGTATTAACCAGTTTACTAGGAGCATTAGCTGGGGGAGCAGTGGCTGAATTAATGCCAACTCGAATTTTAAAGGCGATCGCCGCTTTAGGATTTGCTATCCTTGCTATTCGTCTATTATTGCCTGGTGGAGACAGTGAATCTGAGTGAAATCTAAGGTGTCGCACCATCCACCATCATTGAGAATATTCGTTTTTCATATCAGATTGTTGCCAGCAATGATGTAAAAGTACACCAGCAGCTAATAATTTCAGAGTTTCTAGAATGAAATAACTACTGTGTAATAAACTCATGGTTTTATCTATTGCATTGGCAGTAAACAGAGTCAAATTACTACCTAAAGCACACATTTGAGGAGCTAACAAATAGGTATCTAGTAAAGCTACTGTTAGCAACAAGCAAGATAGAAAGATATTATCTAAACGCCAATTTGATCTTGTTTTACTCATAGCCATTACAGAAGTAAAAGCTATGGCTGCAAGTAGTAATTCTAAGCGATTAAAGTTCCAAAAAATGGTGTATCCAGCAGCAGCAAAACCACTTTCATTCATCATCCCACTGAAATAAAGACTAGGCATAATTACCCAATCTAGCAGCATACTAGAACTGAGCCAAAAGCCTAAAGTCAAAATGACCGCAGTTTGCCAAGTTGATCTTTTTATTTGTAGGTTAGAAATAGTGTTCATAAGAATAAATACTTTAGTGTGTTCTTAATTTCTAGTTTCTAACCAAAAAAGCTAATTTGACAACAGATTTCAATTAACTGTTACAAACTTGACAAAATGCAACATTTTAATTGAACTTTTATAATGATTTGTAAACTTATATATTCAGGTTTGGGGCATTGGGCATTGGGCATTGGGCATTGGTAAAAATCTCCTTCTCTTCTCCTGACTCCTTGATCTCCTGACTCCTCGTTCTCCTCTATTTCTCGTTAAAAGTCCATACCCCATCATCCCAGGTTTCATCGGTGGGGGGTGACTGTATCCAGTGTTGACAGCGGCCTAGATACAACATTGAGGCTTTATCATTATTATCTGCTGTTAAGGCTTTAATAAACTCTACTTGAGCTAGTGCAAATTGACGTTGTAGATAATACTCGCGTCCTTTGTGATAATGCTCAATTAGTTCATACTTTTGACTGTCTATAGGATCAGTCTGCATACCTATTAATTCATAAATAGATACAGGTTCGTTTCTACCCTTAACGCGAATAAAGTCTAATTCCCTAGCCCAAACATCTCCACGACAGAAGTTGTATGTGTTGTCGCTGATGATGATATCGCAACCATACTGTTTACTAACACTTTCTAAACGAGAACCCAAATTTACACCATCACCAATGGCGGTAAATTCCATCCGCTTACTAGAACCAATGTTACCGCTAATGACTATATCAGAATTAATCCCAATCCCGATTTTAATTTTGGATTGATTTTCTGCTTCTCGATGTATGTTTAATTCTTTGAGGCGCTGACGCATTTCTAGGGAAGTTGCTACAGCCATCTGTGCGTGTTTTTCCAAGGGGAGAGGAGAACCAAACACGGCCATAATGGCATCACCGATATACTTATCAAGTGTACCTTTGTGTTTAAATACTGCTTCCACCATTGATTCAAAGTATTCATTCAGCATACTTACCACTTCTTCAGCTTGCATATTTTCTGTGAGGGTGGTGTAGCCACGAATATCTGAGAATAAGATGGTAACTTCCTTGCGATCGCCTCCTAATTTAGCATCATCTAATTTGAGTAATTCTTCCGCTAACTCCTGAGTCATGTAGCGGTACATGGTACTTTTCAATCGTTTTTCATCACTGATATCATCCATTACTACCAATGCACCACAGGATTTTGTTTCATCCTCAGCGTTAGCAATAGCATTCAGTGATAAATTCACACTATGCTGCTCCTGGGTAGTAGTGAGTAGGGTTCGATCTGGATAATATTGTTGACTGTTTTGGGGATTATTAGGATTTAAGGCATCCGCAAACCACTTACTAAAATCACCTTCTTTAATGCTGATTAAATCACTAACCAACATTCCTTCTAAATTGGCATCACTAGAGTAACCAAGTAAGCGTTTAGCACTTTCATTTGCAGTAATTACATATCCCGATTTATCAGAAGAAATTACACCATTAGAAAGACTTCTGAGAATATCACGCTGCATTTGTTCCTGTTGTTTAACCTTGGCAAACAACTGAGCATTTTGTAAAGCTACCCCGGCTTGAATATTAAAAGCCTCCATGAATTCTTCATCATTGTGATCAAAACTAGCTTGAAAACATTCAGGAGCTTCTGGCCATGTTTCAGGATTATAGGGTGAAAATTGTCCTACTTTCTTTTTATTAACTAATTGTGTCACTCCAATTAATTCTTGATCGCTATTAAAAACTGGCATACACAATAAACTACAAGTGCGATAGCCATTTTCTTGATCTAGTTTTTGGGCAGTTTGTGAATCTTGATGTTGGTATAAATCAAAAGGAATATTCAAAGATTTTCCAGATAATGCCACCATACCCACAAAACCTTTACCTATGGGTACTCTTAATTCTCTGGTATTGCCATTATCATGAATTATTTTAGTCCATAAATCATTGCGATCCCGGTCTATTAACCATAGGGTACTACGATCTGCATTCATTAATTCTTTAGCTTCATCCATTACCCTTTTAAGGGTATCTTCTAAATCTAAACTGCTTTGACTTAAAGATTTAATTGCCTTCATTAAAGCCGCTGCTGCTCTTTGTTTTTGAGTAGCAATATAGAAGGATCTTGATGATTCTAAAATCAGACGAATTGAAGGGGCAAAATCTTGAAATAATTTTTCATCTGCGCTGGTAAAACCCCTATTATCTATCCGTTCTGCTAGGGGATCATTAGGATTATGTAAGTATTTTAATTTATTGAGTAACTGTACTACCGCTACTAATTCCCCGTTTTCATTTAATAGGGGTAAGGCTAACATTGTGTAGGTACGATAGCCATTTCTTTTGTCTTGTTGTTGGGCAAATGCTGAACGGGGATCATTATAAAAATCATGGGGAATATTAACTACTCTTTTAAAAGTTGCTACTTCCCCTGCAATACCTTTATCCGCAGGAATTCTAATTTCTAAAGGTCGGCCACTTTCTGCTGCTGCTAAAATAGACCACAGTTCTTGATTTTCTTCATCTAGTAAGAATATTGTTGTCCGATCTGCTCCTAACAATTCCCCAGTTTTTAGGGTAATTGAATGTAGCATTTCTTGGAGAATTGTTTCAAAACCTTGATAGTCCAACATGGACAAGGTTTCATTCACAATTTGTAATTTGTTTTCTACTTCTTGGACTACTTGTTTAAAAGTATCCTGGGTTAAAGGTGCTAAAAACTGGGAAAAAGTACCTTTTCTGGTGGCTAAACTGACTACGGGAGAGGTGTTAGTTTGTGATTGATAGGTGTCTTGACTACTAACACTAATGATCAAATCTGTTTCGTTTTCTAGATTTGGTTGTTGCGGTGACATAATTGTATTTGATATAGTATGATTTAGAATTTTTGTTTGATTGTTTCCTGGTGTGAAAATTTATTATTTTACCTTGAGTTTGTAAATAATACCTGATTAGATACCTGATTAGTAACTGTTTTTTACTGAGTAATCATTCAGTTTTTTATCCTCCAATGGATAAAATATTAAGAGTTGATCATGACGATGAGAATTAAAAATTTTGGACTGTTCATAAATCCCCAAAGTCAAAGCCATAGGCTTTACTGATTATTATATAGGAATATTAGCCAAAGTTTGAACATTTTTGATTATTCATGATGATCTGCCAGTTATTAATAACTGATCAAATCTTCTTATCTCAGCTATTTTATTGTATAACTTTGTTAATTGTCCTCCTATAGTAAATGCTGTATTGTGATTAAACTTATGATTTTTTTCAGTGGAATTATTGTAATAATTAATATAATTATTCAGTAATAACACTGAAAAATGTTCGCAGTTTTATAATCACTTGTGTATGTAGGTGAAATATTGACAATGTAGCTATTTTATCAGATTAAAGTGTACCAAGTTTTTCAAAAATAATAATCAGGTGTAGTGACATCAAATTACTTTTGATTTTTCATGGATCACGTTTACTCAAGTATATTAATTTTAGTAGATTTTTTATTTCTGGGAAAGAGTAATGAATAACTATAAGTATTACTGATATAGAATCACAAATTGTATCCCTGACTGCAAAAACCCAGGCTATAAATGAGTTTATCCTGTTGGTGAATGGTTGGTAGTTTGTGACGGAGTTAATTTTTGCTAATTGTTAATTGATATGATTCTGCAAAATAGTAATTATTCAGCAAAATAACTGATTATTTCAGAATTTTTGTGTGTAATTTTTAACGTGTATGGAGATAGTTAATGGTCATAAAAGTCAAAAACTGCACATTTTCATATTTAATTATATTTCTATATAAAAATTAACTCAAATAATCATCTAAAAGAAAAACCGCAAAACACAAGGTTTTACGGTTTTTAGTGTGGTGTGAGGAGCTTAACTAATCCAATCATAGACGAGGAATATCAAAAGAAAACGCTCGTATCAATTTTGGTAACAGTTTTTTTCAGGATAGCCAAAATCTTAGATAAAGGGAATTAACTGACAAGATTATAGGATATTAACCTCAAAAACAGCCAATAAGCACAAAATTTTTTTAGATTTTGATATTTAACGAAATCTTAGACTAAAGCACCACCACAACTAGAACCACATCCAGCAGTACAACCATAACAATAATCAGCAGTTTGTACTTCCTGAATTAAATCTAAACTATCAAATTCTAATAATTTCCTAATTGTCAAAGTTTCTCCGTTATGAGTTTTTGCGGGTAAATTCATCATTTGGTTAAAATCGCAATCATAAACATTACCCAAATAATCCACAGAAATTTCCTGACGACACATTAAATTATCAACAGTGTCAGGATTAAAATGTGATGCTAAGAACTGCAAATATTGATCATAAAGATGATGACGTTCTAAATATAACTTAGTTCTTCCCACAGGTAAATTAGTAATAGTCAGTAAATGATTAAAGACAATATTAAAATTAGCTGCTAAGAAATTCTTGTAAGCTAATTGTAGATTTTTCTGATTAGGAGTGAGAGAAAAATTATCATCTTTGGGTAATTGAGGATTATAAACCAAATCCAAAATTAAATTTTCATCTTTACCATAACCCAAACTATTTAACCATTGTAAAGCTCGAATAGACTGATCAAAAACACCATGTCCACGCATTTTATCCACATTATCAGCTAAATAACAGGGGAGAGAAGCAACAATATGAACATGATGTTCAGCTAAAAAATCAGGAATATCTGTAAACCCTTCCGCAAAAAAAATTGTTAAATTTGACCTAACAATAACTTGTTTATGAGTTGCTGTAGCAGCTTCCACCAATGACTTAAAACCATAATTCATTTCTGGAGCGCCACCAGTCAAATCTACAATTTTAATTTGTGGAAACTGATACATTAACTTGATTAAATCCTGACAAACATCGGGGGAAATTTCCTCAGTTCTTTTAGGACTTGCTTCCACATGACAATGAGAACAAGCAAGATTACAACGCTTACCTAAATTAACCTGTAAAACCTGAACTTTTTGCTTAACCAAAGGTAAACCAAGTTGTTCATAAAAAGGAGTAATTGCCATTTGTACCATTATTAAAACCCAAACCCTCTTAACTAAATTCTCTAAATTCTCTGCGTCTGGAGCGGTTCGATACTCTTAATTCGGGGTTGCTGAAAAAGTCTGTTCGTTGAGGTAGGGAATAGGGAATAGGGAATAGGGAATAGTTTCAGCTATCTATCATCCCCAAATTTTTGGATTTCTT
>RDXV01000228.1 GCA_004292695.1 Nostocales cyanobacterium
TAGCCTCATCTATTGCTTGGTATTGCTTGTCTTTTCCTTTGATTTTGAACTCGTAAATAATCATGGCGACGACCTAACAACCATATTATTATGTTAGTTAAACCTACATAATCTGTCAACAGAAAGAATATATCACTGAGGCGTAAATGCCTTGGTTAGCTTTCATCCCTGGCCTAAAGTACGTATAAGTTTTTCCGCCACGCTCCAAAACTTAACCTCAAGGGTTTTCATCTGTTTTCTTATAAACTGATTACTGATAACTGTTAACTGTTAACTGTTAACTGTTAACTGATAACTGATAACTGATAACTGAGTATATTACACGCCAAAGGATTTACCGCAACCACAGGTTTGGGAAGCATTGGGGTTAGTGAACTGAAAACCGCCACCGATCATAGCATCACTGTAATCTAGCATTAACCCATAGAGATATAACAAACTCTTGCGATCGCAAACAATTTTAAAACCATCGTAATCAAAAACTTCATCCTGGGGAGTGATCTTAGCGATGTCTTCAAAATCCATCATATAAGACATCCCAGAACAACCACCTTGACGCACTCCCACCCGTAAACATAAATCCTTACCTTGTTGAGCTTGGAGAGATTTAACCTGGCGTAATGCTGCTTCACTCAACAGAATACCGCGTTCTTGAGTTTGGGTTGCTTGTGTCATCTGTTTTTCCACTCCTGAATTAACTTTTATAGTATTGGTTGTTTCCCGTTGATAGCCGCTAGGCTGATTTTCCTATTTTTCCTTTTATTTTAGCGACATTGACAGCTAAAGACGTTAAATTTCTCAATAGTTGATTAATAGCACCTGGGAATTTTTATTCTAGAATTGAAAGACTAGATGGATTGGAGAAATGAAACATCCTCAGTAACTATAACCCTTAAACAGCAGGAAAACTCTAACTTCCCACTTGACACCTAGACCTTACTGTTACATAAATATCTAATTTAGTTGCGTACCCTATGACAAGTTTTAATCGCTCTACCAGTCGTCGCTTGAAGAAATTAAATCAAATTCCTGCCGTATGGGAGGGCGATCGCCGTCCGTTATCGTTACCACACCAACCACATTCCAACTCACAAGAATCTCAAGGAGATTGTATTGTTTGGGTAGATGGTTCTCAAGGTATTGTCAGAGGTATGGATATAGTCCCTGCATCCATAGGACCAGAAGCCGTAGTGCGTACATTGATGCGAGCAATGGAACACCCCCAAAGTCCAGCCAAACCAGGAAGGCCGCAAAAAATCGTTGTTAAAGACAGGGAAATACAATTTTATCTGCGTGGAGTCCTGCAAGATTTAGATATAGCCATTGAATACACCCCAGAATTACCGCTAATTGATGAACTATTTCGCTCCTTAACAGATACAATTGACCGCCAAGTCCCAAATTTACCTCCTCAATATGCAGAAATTCTGATGAAAAAAGCCGATGAGGTATGGGAAGCAGCACCTTGGAAATTTCTCGAAGAACAACAAATATTATCTATAGAAATCAATAAATGGGATGTCGGTACACTCTATGCTTCAATTATGGGAATGTTGGGGATGGAGTACGGTATTTTATTCTATCGTTCTGAAGATTCCCTCAAGCGCTTTCGTGCCGATGTCCTAGAAGATGAAGAATATAGTCAAGGTTTAGAAGAAGCATTTTTAAAACAAGATTGTATATTTTTGACTTTTGATCATACCGATAACGAAGATGAGGAAGATTTAGCTAATTTTCCTATTTCTGAAATTGAACCTACCTTTGGTAATATTCACCCCCTAGAAGGTTTACGTTCGGTTTTATATGAAGAAGAAGCACTGGTGGCATTGGTAGCCACAGATAGCTTACTGCGTTTTGTACGTGATCACCGTCATCAAATCTATGCAGAAGATTTTCCAGCAATTACTAAACGTTATCGAATTCCTATCCCTGACAATGAGGAAGATATCAAATCAGTGTCTGTGACAGTTTCTACAGTGCCAGAATTAGCCGCAGAGTTAGAAGAAATGGCTCTTTTGGATCTAGATGACGATGAGGATGAAGATGAATTACTTGATTTTGATTCTATCCGCGATGATTTGATCCCAGAAGATTCCTTTCTTAATTTGGGCGTAATTCCTTGGGAAAAGCTCAATACTATCCGTAAACAAGTTAAATTCTATCAAGGGGAAGAAATTCCACAGGCTGGTGATGGTTTACCAGTGATTTTAATTCAAACTTCCCGCCCCAAAGCTCACACTATTATTGATACTCTCTATGGGGCTGGAGGCGTAAAAGCTATTTGTTTCAATCCGGGAGCTAATCCTTTAGATGGTGAACAATATGATTTAGGTTTGCTACAAACCGAAAATAATGAACTGTTCCTGTTTGGGGAATTTGTAAATGATGATCCCATTCATATTGAAGCTAAGAAGAAATGGCATCAACGCTGTCAAAACACTAATGGTTATTGTGGCTTAATTATTACCAAGGGTTTAACCGGTGCATCTCGTGGTAATCCTAACCTTAAAGATATGATGGCTCTCTTTGAAGTAAAATTTCTTTCTGCTCAAGATTTGAATATTGGCACTCTCCAACTTATGCCCCAGATTTGAGTTTGTGTAGGGTGTGGGGTGTGGGGTGTAGGTTAATCCTCCTTCTCGAACTCCTGACTCCTTGAACTCCTTGATCCTCTCTAACAGACTTTTATACCTAACGGCACGCCACGCGAACAGCAATCCCTAAGTATTCCGTGCATACTGAGTTATTAAATTAAAACCTAATTTGTGGTTTTCTACAATGAACTCTGAAGGTTGTTGCTGCATAATCTATGGTTAAAAAGATCAAAATAATTCGTTGACTTAGTTGTGAACTTTACTGAAGATTTTTAGTTATATTAATGATTTTCTGATCTGTTTTTACTATCCCTGATAGTATAATTTTTTCTTTTTACACCAGATAAATTCTGGGTAACTGTTAACACATAGCAATTTGCATGATAATGACTAATAAAAAATGGGCTGTTAAACGTATTACCGTTAACCTGGCCACCCAGGAAGCAGAAAAATTAGAAAAATACTGTCAACAGACAGGTAGACCGGCTACTGATGTGATTCGTGAACTAATTAGAAGTTTAAGTTTATCGGAGGATAGTAGTAATGGGTAATGGGTAATGGGTAATGGGTAATGGGTAATTGGTAACAATCTTTTCCTCCCCTGCTTCCCCAGCCTCCCCACCTCCCCTGCTTCCCCTGCTGACAATTCCCAATCAATAACCAATTCTGACACCAAGACAGTTACAATTTGTAAAGAAACTGATCACACAGCTTGGTGTAAGCAATAAAGGAAATTGGGAATGCGTGTTGCAATTGTAGGAGCAGGACTAGCTGGGTTAGCTACTGCCGTAGATTTAGCCGATGCAGGTTGTGAAGTAAATATATTTGAATCTCGCCCTTTTGTAGGTGGGAAAGTTGGCAGTTGGGTGGATGGCGACGGCAACCATATAGAAATGGGGCTACACGTCTTTTTCGGCTGCTACTACAATCTGTTTGAGT
Source organism: Nostocales cyanobacterium (assembly GCA_004292695.1). Classification (GTDB taxonomy): domain Bacteria; phylum Cyanobacteriota; class Cyanobacteriia; order Cyanobacteriales; family Nostocaceae; genus Okeanomitos. The sequence continues at coordinate 3,534 of RDXV01000228.1, forward strand.
TAATGGAAAAGGTGGGAGCAGGGAATAATTTACGCCTGAAGGAACACACCCACACTTTTGTTAACAAAGGTGGTAAAACAGGAGCTTTAGATTTTCGGTTTATTACCGGTGCGCCTTTTAATGGCTTAAAGGCGTTTTTTACTACTTCCCAACTTTCAGCAGTAGATAAATTACAAAATGCGATCGCCTTGGGTACTAGCCCCATTGTTAGGGGTTTGGTAGACTTTGAAGGAGCGATGAGAAATATCCGCGATTTAGATAAAATCAGTTTTTCTGACTGGTTCTATAGTCACGGCGGCAGTAAAGGTAGCATTAAACGGATGTGGAATCCCATCGCCTATGCTTTGGGTTTTATTGATTGTGATCATATTTCTGCCCGTTGTATGTTAACCATCTTCCAGTTTTTTGCAGTGAGAACTGAGGCTTCTATTTTGCGAATGTTGGAAGGTTCACCCCATGAATATTTACACAAACCAATTATTGAATATTTAGAAGCTAGAGGTACAAAAATATATACCCGTCGCCAGGTGCGGGAAATTCAATTTACTGAGTCTGAGGAAGAAACCAAGGTTACAGGGATATTGGTTGCTAATGGTGACACAGAAGAAGTAGTTACTGCTGATGCTTATCTATGTGCCTGTGATGTTCCCGGAATTAAGAAAGTTTTACCCCAAGCATGGCGGAAATGGTCAGAATTTGACAACATTTATAAATTGGATGCAGTACCTGTAGCGACAGTACAGTTAAGGTTTGATGGTTGGGTGACAGAACTGCAAGATGCCGAAAAACGGAAACAGTTAAATCATGCAGTGGGTTTAGATAATTTGTTATATACTGCGGATGCTGATTTTTCCTGTTTTGCAGATTTGGCTTTAACCAGTCCTGCTGACTATTACCGTCCTGGGGAGGGTTCATTGTTGCAGTTGGTGTTAACTCCTGGAGATCCGTTTATTAAAGAAAGTAACGAGGCGATCGCCAATCATGTTTTAAAACAAGTCCATGAGTTATTCCCTTCATCGAGAGAATTAAATATGACTTGGTACAGTGTGGTGAAACTAGCGCAATCTTTATACAGAGAAGCGCCAGGAATGGACGCATATAGACCAGATCAAAAAACACCAATTCCTAATTTTTTCTTAGCAGGAAGTTACACCCAACAGGATTATATTGATTCTATGGAAGGTGCAACAATTTCTGGTAGACGTGCTGCAAAAGTCATTCTAGAAAATGTGAAGAAATAGGTGACAGTGAACAGTGAACAGTGAAGAGGGAATAGGGAATAGGGAATAGGGAATAGGGAACAGTGAACAGTGAACAGTGAACAGTGATAACTGCTAACTGCTAACTGATAACTGCTAACTGATAACTGATAACTGATAACTGATAACTGACCAATATGGCTGACTGGTTAGAACATAGCGTACAAGTAGAAGTAGAAGCTCCCATAGATTTAGTATGGGGGTTGTGGTCTGATTTAGAACAAATGCCGAAATGGATGAAATGGATTGATTCGGTGAAAATTTCCCCCGATGATCCAGAAATTTCTTTATGGAAATTAAGTACCGGCGGTTTAGAGTTTACTTGGAAATCTCGGATTCTTAAAACTATTTCTCATCAAATTATTCAATGGGAATCTGTGGATGGTTTACCCAATCAAGGGGCAATTCGTTTTTATGATCGTCATTCAGGAGGTAGTATTGTGAAGATGACTGTTTCCTATGCTATTCCTGGTGTTTTGGGTAAGTTGATGGATAATTTGTTTTTAGGAAAAGTGGTAGAGTCAACGATTCAAGCGGATTTGGAGAGGTTTAAGGAATATGCTATGAATGCGAAGGGTGATGGTTAGAGATGGGGGAATTTGGCAGTAAGTTTTTTTATTTACTGCTAATTTCGTTATGTAAAGCAAAAAATATAGTTTGCAATAACCTACTAAAAATAAAACTGAAATCAAAGTTTGTGTAGTAAAAATTTTATAATACTCTATGACTGTTCTTATAGGAAATTTAATATAAAATGATACAGGACAATGTTTTTGAAGAAAGCAGTGGTAATATATTTACGGATCTTGGTTTTTATAATGCAGATGAACTTTTGACACGGGGTAAGATAGGAATTCAGGTATTCCGTATCCTCAAACAAAGAAATCTTAAACAGAATGAAATTAGTCAACTTTTGGGAATTTATCAACCAGAAGTATCTCATTTGATGAACGGAGAATTTCAAAGATTTAGCGAGGGTAAACTTCTGATTTTCCTGAAACGACTGGATACAGAAATCACTTTACATCTTCGTTCTCGTCATGATGGTTCATTTTAGAAAAAGAATAGACATAGAATTAGTTAACAAAATAAATCAAAAGAAGAATAGATAGCAGCTAATAAACTTAAAAGGCTCTCCAAGACTAGCTATGTAAAGTTCATGCCTAATATCAGTTAAAATTCTTAGACAGCATGGGATTTAGCGCAATCAAAATATATTTTTATTAAATTTGCATTTT
>RDXV01000062.1 GCA_004292695.1 Nostocales cyanobacterium
GTCTGGCTAAGGCGTGTAAGTCTACTGAGGGATAACCGCTCCCATGCTCCCGTTGAAGTAGAAAGTAAAGTCTAGCTTTGTCTAGGTTTTATATAGCAGATGTCTAAACAATATGATGCTGTAAACGACTCAACCGCTCTGAGTAGCTTTTCATAACTTGAATAGCAAACATGGGGGTTTCCTGAACCGCAAACAGAAATCCTCTTTCATCCAAAAAAGCAAGTTTGCAGTTAGTTCTTGCAATTGCTGTATAGGTTCTATTTTTGATTCCTACTAATGCACCAATACCAAAAACATCTCCAGATTCAATGGTTTCTACCACTTTTTCATTAACTAATATATCCACTTCTCCGAAGAGAATACCATACATCAGATGTCCAGGTTGTCCTTCGGCAAAGATAACAGAACCTGCGGAAAATTCTTGAGGATTTGCTTGTTTTTGAAATATGGTAATAGTTGATACAGGAGTTAACATATATGACTATGGTTAGATAAATATGCTAACTCAGCATACTATGTTTTCAAAGATTTTGTTTTACAGATCCTCAACTTTTTTTGACCACTCATGGTAGGTAGTAGTGCAAACTAAATTGTAAAATAAATTTTATATTTGGAACAGGGAACAGGTAAGGAATATAGAGATTTTACGTCTGCAATATCACCTCATTGGGATTATCGTATCATTAATCAAGTATTAAATAAAAGTTAATAAATGTGTTGGGTTTTGTTTCCTCAAACCAACCTACTAATTAAATATCAAATTAAATATCAAATTAAATATCAAATTAAATATCTAATTCTATTTGACTTGCTTTTACTTCCTTTTGTTTTTCCGCACTTTTTAAAACTTCATAAGCTAATGTCATCGTTAGTCTTTGTTTATGAGTAATAGAACTAATAGCTAATTGATTAATACCCAATAAACGTAGTTCAGAGATAACTTGAGAATTATTGTTATAAAATTATATGAGATTATTGGTATCACACAAAATCATTTATTTTCTATTCTCCATGCTTGTTGACGAATAGATTCAGTGCTAATATTTCTATCTTCCCACATTCCAGCTAATGCGAAAAAATCTTGTTCACTATCCGCTATATTATGGTTATCTTCTACTACTTATACAGATTTCACAAAATCTAAAGCAGAAATAATTTTTAATAGCATCTCTGCTTTTTTTTTATCATCAATTTGGATAATTAACTGTTGCATATTTTTATAATTATTGATAATTCGTGATAGTTAGTTAGTTCTACTATTATAATACATTATTTTTGTGAATTATATTGTCATTGTAAGGTTTTGAGTAGAGGTAAGGAAGTAGAAAAATAAATTTAAGATAATTTAAGATAATTCAATATTTCTCTATTTCCCTACCTCTGTTTTTTCTACTATTACTCTTCTGATGTTGGTAATTTAGAATTAACTAAATTGGTAAATTCTGCCAAAGAAGTAATCGTAATTGATGATACAAATAATTCTTCTAAAGCAGTTAGATCATCAATATTCTGAATATTTTTGTTCAGTATTTCGGGAACATCGCCAAACTTAACTTGCAGAAGTTTACTTATATCTTGCTGGCGAGTTCTTGCAATAAATAATTCTTCAGTAGGTGTTAAAAAAGGCATTTCTCTCTCCTTTTCATACTCGGTTATTTTGGTGAGCAATTTCTTTTGTAATTCCTTAGTTAATGACATCATTTTGTCAATAAATCTAAAGAGGTTTTCAATGTCATATCTGCTTAAACCTCGCTCATATAAACTTCTAATTAATGTCCATTTCCACTGCTCCCTATCTGCTAGTTTGTTGGTAGTAGTTTTGGTTTTTAAATGTGCCATTACTAATATAGCAAAGAGATTGCTGCTTTGTTCTAGTTCTTCCCATTTGTAATCTATGAGTTTGACTGTATCAAACTTACACACAACCTCGCTGTTACCTAAACCGTATTGATAACTATTAGGTCGCCATGTTTTGCTTTCATCTCCTAATATGGCTAAACTAACTACTGGTTTATGGTATAAATCAAAGGATCGGTAGTTATAGATATACATTCTTTGGGAAAATTCTTCATCGTATTGACTTTGTACTTCGATGTGAATTAATATCCAAATTTCTGTGTTATCTAGTAACCACACTTGATATAATTTATCAGCGTAGCGTTTTTCTGTGTTAGAGGTAAGTGAATTATTTACATCTGCAATTTATTTATACAAACCAATATCTTTGTAGGGGTTTAGCATTGCTAATTGGTGTCAATTTAATATAAAACCGATAACCCATTTTTCGATTAAGTTGACACCATATCATTAAGTATTTTTAAATAGGTAAGTTTATTCAAGATTGATGTATATATATGTGGTGTTGGGTTTCGTTACCTCAACCCAACCTACTAATTAAATATCTAATTCTATTTGACTTGCTTTTACTTCTTTTTGTTTTTCCGCACTTTTTAAAACTTCATAAGCTAATGTCATCGTTAGTCTTTGTTTATTTTCAATAATATCTTGCACTGTGACAATTTGAATTTTATCACAACTATGAGGCATGAGTTTATTTTGATAAAAACCAGCAGATTTAGCAGTTTTTAACATATCTTTGGTAGGGTTTTCTAAGGTTATAAATATGGCAATGCTGGCATTTTCTAAGGTCATTGTTCCTACTAAATCGCGGATATCTCCTGATTTAACTTTACCAGATTTAACTTGTAAGATGATTTTTTCTTGTTCACCTTTATCACCATAAAAATAAACAATTCCATCTACACCTTGATCTGATCCTTTTTTGGTGTTAATTATTCCTCGGTTATTTGTGTAAGTTAAAATTGCCCACTTTTCAAATTCTTTGCGAGTGCGATCATCTTGTTTATTTGCTAATGCTCTTGCGCTTTCGATATCTTTAGGAATACCATGTAATTTAATGGTGTCTAAGACTCCTTTACCAAAGCTATCTTCTAATCTTTTTAATACTAAACTTATACTTTGATAAGTAATATCTATTCCTATCCATTGTCTGTTTAAGTTTTGTGCAACTGCAACGGTTGTACCACATCCACAGTAAGCATCTAATACTATATCATTTTCATTGGAACTGGCTTTAATTATTCTTTCTAATAATGCTTCTGGTTTTTGTGTTGGATATCCTAAACGTTCTGCTGAATTTCCTTGTAATCTTGGAATTGTCCACCAATCTTCCGGTATTTTTCCATTAGGTTTTAAGCGGTTTATATGTTTATGTTCTGGATTTTTAGATTTATATAATCCTTTATTTCCAGCACCTCTGTTAGTTCTTGCTACTGTTTCATCAGAATATGGTATTGAAATATCTTCAAAATTGAATTTATATGAATTTGATTTTGTATATCTAAAAATTATATCGTGTTTTTTAGGGAAGTTTTCCCTTGTGTTTGTTGGTGCTGTATAACACCAAACTATTTCATTTCTAAATTCTCCACCCTGAGAACAAAAAACAGCATCTAAAACCAACTTTAAATAATGACTAGCAGTAGGATCACAATGTAAATAAAAACTACCAGTAGGTTTTAAAACTCGATGAATTTCTGTGATCCTTAAAGTCATACTCACTAAATAAGCAAGTAAACTACCTGTTCCTAAAACATTACTTAAACCATTAATTAAAGCTATACATTGTTGAGTAAATAAACCATGATAATTACTGGTAATTTCACTCAATCCTTTAATAGCGTGATCATCCCATTCCCAAGTATCAATAAATGCTTGCGCTTGTGCTTTATCTTCTTTACCAATGTTATTATAAATTTGATTATAATTCCGCTTAGAATTAAAAGGAGGATCAATATAACATAAATCTACTGATTCATCTTTAATATACTTTCTTAAAACTTCTAAATTGTCCCCATAATAAAGTTGATTAACCATAATTTTTTACAACCTATTGTGATTGAATACACCTTGATTAATCATTTTCATAGCTTGTTATTTTTTTGTCATCACAGAAAACCCCTGATATTCCCTGATGTTTAATTAAAAATTGTTAAAAAAATGCCTGAAAATACCTGATTTTATGAAAGCAATATAAGTTATAATGCTGAAACAACTTATACAATCTAGTTTTTATGACTATTACAGAAATTCTACAATTTGTAGATAATTTAATTTTCACAGAAACAGATCAACATTTAGATGATCTACAAAAAAGAATTATTGAAGAATTATTTAAAGGTAAAACTTATAAACAAATTGCTGATATTTATGAATATGATGAGGGTTATATCGGTGATGAAAGTAGAAGGTTATTTAAGTTTTTATCTGAAAATTTAGGTGAAAATATTAATAAATCTAATTTTGCTTGGACTATAGAAAGAGTTATAAATTCTAAAATATCTCAGTTTTCTAAAATTCTTAATTTCGAGAACAATAACATTAATTTATGTCGTCAAAATAATCAGAAAAATTATGATAAATCTGCGAATAGATTATCATATCATGATTTAACTTTATCACCGAGAATTATTAGATTTTATGGAAGAGAACAAGAATTAGAAACTTTATCTAATTGGATATTAAACCAAAATACTAATTTAATCTCAATCTTAGGATTATCTGGAATTGGTAAAACTACCCTTGTGAAGAAATTTATTGATCTAAATATCCAACAATTTGAAATAATTATCTGGAAAACTTTAAAATATCCCAAACATCTAAATTTACTGATTGATGATTTATTGCAAATCTGCAAACAAGAACCCAAAGAAACCTTAGACGATAAAATCAAACAATTACTTGATATTCTCACCAACAACAAAAGTTTAATCATTCTTGACGATATTCAAAATCTCTTTATTCCTGGTGAATTTGCAGGAAAATATCGGCCAGAATATCAAGACTATCAAACCTTATTCAAAATAATTACAGAAACCCAACATCAAAGTAATATTATCTTAATTAGTCAAGAACAATGTCCAGAAATGGAATCTTTAGATACAGAATTATATCCTATCAAATATTTAGAAATCTCAGGTTTATATCATCCTGATATTCTCCAAAACACAGGATTAAAAAATCAGGATAGTTGGTTAAATATTATTAATTTATATCAAGGTAATTTAATGTTTTTAAAAACTATTACCGTCTTAATCTCCAAAAATTATGATGGTGAAGTTGCTGAATTTTTAGCAGAGAATACATTACATATTACCCAACAAATGCAGTCTCATTTTCAAGAGATATATAACCGTTTATCACCGATAGAACAACAAATAGTATTATATTTGAGTAAATTTGAAAACCCTATTTCCAGAGAAGAATTAAGACAAACGTTAATAGAAACCTTAAATTTATCCTCAGTTGATTTTAATAACGGTTTACAATCTTTACAACAACGGTATTTAGTGGTGAAAATTAAAGATGATAAAGTGATGTTTTCATTATCTCCTGTTTTTCGGGAATTTGTGAGAAATTTAAACTAGATCCTAAACAAGATCCCCGACTTCTTTAATCATCATCTTCATTATTGATCATTTATGATAGAAGTCGGGGATCTGATTCTGACTATTTAGATTTTATATCAGCAATAGCACCTCTAGTCATCGCTGCGATCGCCTGATCTGTCGCTTTCGGTAACTGGTAATATTTACCTCCCGCAGTTTTCGCTAACTCTTTCGCAAAACCTGTAGAAACAAATTTACTTTCCGTATCAATCACCAGTAGCTGCATCCCAGACGCTCTAATTCTCCCTGCAATATCTAGCAATTCCGCTTTAATATCTGGTTTTTCTCCTGGTTCTTGGGGTTCACCTAAAGAACGCGATAACGGAATATTACCACGACCATCAGTAATTGCCACAATCACAACTTGCCCGATATCTCCGCCCATTTGAGCATTAACACCGATTCTCACAGCTTGCGTTAATCCATGCGCTAACGGTGAACCGCCACCACAAGGTAATTTTTCTAACCTATTTTTAGCTAAAGCAATAGAACGGGTAGGAGGTAACAACACTTCCGCTTGTTCACCCCGGAAGGGAATCAAAGCAATTTGATCACGGTTTTGATAGGATTCGGTTAAAAGCTGCATTACCGCACCCTTAGCTGATTGCATTCGATTTAATGCCATTGAACCAGAAGCATCAACCACAAATACAACTAAAGCACCCGCTTTCCTGACTAACCGCTTTGTCCGCATATCGCCTTGTTCCACTACTACCTTTTTATTCGGCTGTCTAGCGCGACGTGCTTTTTGATACGGGGCTGCGGCTCTTAATGTGGCATCTACGGCAATGCGTTTTACCTTTCCTTTCGGTAACATCGGCTTGATGTAACGTCCCCGGTCTTCTGAGAAGATTAAACTCCGACTTCCAGATTTACCTTGACGTTGGGACATCTGAGCAAAATATAATACATCAGAATCCAAAATTACCCCTTCAGGATCAAATACAAACTCTTCAGGAATATCTGGGGGTTCTTGTTGTTCCTGTTCTTCCTGTTGTTCTTCTTTGTCTTCCTGTTCTTCCTCTTCCTGTTGTTCCTCCGAGTCGTCTTGACTTTGTGGTGGTGGGGGTGGTGGAGGTGGTTGATCGGGTGGTGGGGTTTGAATTATTGTGGTTCTAGGAACGATGACTAACTCCACCGCACGTCGCAAGTCTTCAGCATTAACGGTATTACGTCCTTCTAAAGCTGCTGCTGCTTTGGCAACTCTGACAGCGAATAATTCGGCGCGATGTCCTTCTACTCCAGCGCGAATAGATTCGTTAACAAGATATGTGATTTGTTCTAAAGAAATAGTGACTTCTTTTAACCATTCCCTTGCTAGGAGTATTTGGGTTTTGAGTGCGTCTATATCTTCGCTGTATTGGTTTAAAAATTCTTGGGGAGAACGGGAATATGCGATCGCCTGTTCCACCGCTTCCACTCGTTGATCTAAACCCAAAACACCATCAGCAGATAAGGCGATCGCAATTCTATCAAGTAAATGCTCTCTTAAAGCGCCTTCCTCTGGGTTGTAAGTTGCAATAAACAAGGGTTTACAAGGATGTTGAAAACTGATCCCTTCCCGTTCTATCTGGTTGCGTCCCTCAGATAATACCGCTAACAGTTGATTACTAATTTGATCATCTAATAAATTGATTTCATCCACATATAATACACCTCTGTTACAGGTGGCGAGTAACCCCGGTTGAAAAACTGTATCACCTTGTTTTACCGACTGTTCCACATCCACAGAACCTAAAAGTCTATCTTCGGTGACACCCAAGGGTATCTGTACAAAGGGAACGGGTTTGACTTCTGTTTCTATTTCCTGTTTTTGTTCCGCTAACAGTTGATCATCCCATTCTGCGGGTTGATTCGGGTCACAGTTGCTAATAGAATCTTTAACAACTTCTATAGGTGGTAATAGGGCGTGAATAGCACGCGCCATCACAGATTTAGCCGTACCTCGACGGCCAGCAATTACCACACCCCCCAAACCGGGATCTACTGCTGTTAACAGCAATGCTATTTTAATCGCTTCTTGACCGACTACCGCAGTCAGTGGAAAAGCTGTTGTTGTTGGGGTTATTGTCGGCGCTGGCATTGTTTTTTATTGGTTATTATGTTTTTTAGGATAGCATTTTTGGGTCTTTTGGAATTGCGGTTTGGGTTATGTATTTTTATGTCTCACGCAAAGTCGCAATCTCCGTAAGGAGATCCCGCAGGGTAGTCGCAAAGACAAGAATGTAAGGGTTTTTTGTTTTTAATAATGAACCGCAGAGGACACAGGTGGAAGATTTTTTTATTTCTATATTAAGTGTTATGAGAACAAAAATTGTGATTATAGATCCTGCGCCAATTATTAGAGGTATTTTCAAAAAATATATTCTTAGTAGAAGTCTGTTTTTAGAAGTGATAGAAGTTGGATTTAGGGATAATGTCATAGAAATTTTAAATCAGGAAGCTGAGAATGTTATTTTGATTATTTTGGGTGGTTTTGATAATTCAGAAATAACTTCAAAAGATGTGATTGAATATGTACAAAATCATGATTTTCTCTATTTTGTTCCTATGATTATTAGGCTTAATTATCATTACTCTGAAAATAAACGATTTTACGGTTTAGATTTATTAGAGAGTATTAAAAGCAATAGTAATAATTTTGGAGTCCTCAAAGACTTTTTTACTGATGATGATTTTCGGCAAGCTTTAAAATTAGCTAGGGAACGTAGGTTAGTTAAAAACAATCTTTAAAATTAGCTATTCAACGTAGATTAGTGAAAAAATAATATATAATTATAATAATTAATAGATTCATCAGTACCACTCTCAAATAAAACATCAAAGAAAACAATTATTTACCTTTGGTAAAATGGAGATTATAGATATGGTACAACAACTCACACCAGAAACAAAACCAGGAATCATCTACCCAGATAGTGACGGAAAACCCATGTCTGATAATACTAAACAATATCAATGGATAGTTAAAATTAAAGAAAATTTAGAAATTCTCTTTGCTGAAAATTCTGATGTATTTATTGGCGGTGATTTGTTATGGTATCCTGTGGAGGGAAATGTCAAAACCAGACAAGCACCCGATGTTATGGTAGTATTTGGTAGACCTAAAGGTGATCGGGGTTCTTATAAACAATGGTTAGAAAATAATATTGCTCCCCAGGTGGTTTTTGAAATTCTTTCTCCCGGAAATCGCACTCAAGAAATGGCTAAAAAAATGCTATTTTATCAAAGGTATGGTGTGGAAGAATATTATGTTTATGATCCTGATACCATTGAGTTATTAGGATATGTGAAAAATCAAGAATGGTTAGAAGAAATTGAAGAAATTAATAATTGGGTAAGTCCACGTTTAGGTATTCGGTTTGAGTTAACAGCAGATAATTTAGGAGATGAATTAAAAATCTATTATCCTGATGGTAGAAAGTTTCTCACATCTATTGAATTAAATCAACAATTAGAACAGGAGAAACAAAAATATCAAGACTTATTAGGAAAATTGCAAGCTAAAGGAATTGATATCAATACACTTTAAGAAGTTGTAAAATTCAGATCCCCGACTTCTTTAAGAAGTCGGGGATCTAAGGTTAACATTTAATTATCCAACCGCAAAACCTGTATACTGTCTCATCAAAGGTTCATGAAAAGCTAAAACAATATCTGATTTTGGTACTCCTAATTTAACTAATTCATCTGCAATACCAATTTCAGTACCATCATGTTGTATCCAGATTTTATCATTTTTAATATCCAGATGTAAAACACAACCATGCTGTCTGCGTCTGTTTTTCCAACCAACATACATTAACTGATAATGATCACCCACAGTATCAAAAATCAATTGTTGTTCTATTTCATCTTTGCTTGAACCTAATTGAGAGTATTCTGTAATTACTTGTTTGACATAATTACGATATTTGTCTAATTTTTCCATTCTTTAATTACCTCCTCAACTGGATCGTAAATAATTAGTTTAATGTCTGAACGTTCTACAACTGTTTTGATAAACTGCAACTGAAAAAAAGCACTATAAACCCCTAATGGAACAGCTAAATATAAAACTCTTGCTGGTTCTTTTTCTTCTAATGCAAACCGATAATTAATAAATTGACCTACTGCTGTATGAAATTGAGAAATACTAGATGTACCTGTGAAACTTTTAATTTCAACTGCTATTTTTTCTCCTGTTCTCTCAGCAGCTAAAATTTCTTCTGCTCCCAGATCAATATACATTTCTACATCACCAACTTCAATCCTCAATGGATCATCTGTGATCACCCATCCCTCTTTTTCTAATCCTTTTTTTACTGCATCATAGAATATATCTTTAGCTGACATTGATTGATAATTTAGTTTTTTATTACCTACTATTATAATATTTATTGTTTTGTATTGCTGTTCTTCCCGGAATAAGATACATGAGTATGCAAAGTTATGGATTTTACAATTGTTTACAAAAATATGGCTTGACATTCTAAAGTAGGTGTTTTAAGATACGGAGTTAAGACAGCCAAACATAGATGCTATCTCAAGCAGAACTATATATCGCAGGGCGGTGGTTGTCTCAGCAGCAGGATTCCTTTCTGACAAGTCCTGCATTATACCTTTGTTTGGATATTTAGCCTGATGTTTTATTACATCGCTAATTACTCAATCAGCACGAAGAAAATAAAGTATCTGGATAAATATTCAGATGAAGGTATAATGCAGAATTTGTCAGCAAGGATTACATTACTTGCAAAAGTCTATGTATTCTCTGAATCCTGTTACTGAGACTGAAACTGCCTAATATAGACAAGCTACTTGAGGAGGAGCTAATTATGTAGTTTTTCCTTGATATAGTTTTACTGCTATAGATGTGTGATTTGTTGAAGCTGTCCAGTTAACCTAAAAAATTGGACTCTGCACCATGACATCTCTATCTTTAAACACACAAACAGTTCAGAAAAAAGACTCTGTTGCCATTTTTGGAGATATTCAAAACGTTCTCTCAATAGTAAAATATGGTGATGTACTACTTGATTTTGCGAAAATGCAAGGGAATGTAAAATTGAAAAAATTTTACTATAATTCACAACATAAAAATCAAGTTGATGCCAAAAATATATTTCAATTACTTGGGTTTAACTGTGTAGATGTTCCAGACTCATCAAAAAATAGCGCAGATAAGCAACTTAAAGATGAATGCTATAATGCAGTTGCTTTTAATCCTTCTCTAACAACAATTATTCTATTATCAGGAGACGGAGACTTTGCTGTATTAATTGCCATTCTCAAAGCTATGGGCAAAAAAGTGATAGTTTTCGCACGTAGAGGTAGTACAAGTAAAAGATTAATAAACCTAGTTGGTGCTGAAAACTTCCACTTTATAGATGACTTACCTGCATTAATTGAAAGAAAAACTCAACCTCAGATAAATGACATCCATCCTCAAATTAGCTACAATGACGCTGTAAAATATTTGGTGAAAGCTGTAAAGAAAGCGATCAGTCAAAATAAACCCACAAATTACAGCTACCTTAATGAATTAATGCGTAAATTTTCCCCTCATTATCACGGAATTTCTTCCATATCCACACCTGATGGCAAAAAATTGAAAACCTTTGGACAATTTGTTGATATGGTTGTCAAAGAAGGTAAAATTATAAGACAAAATCAACACTTATTTTTGGTGGAATTAAACCAAATAGCGGCCTAAATTTGTCTTGATAATACCAGTTTATTGAAACAACTGGTTGATGATAACCGCACCTTGCGGTTTTCTCATTTTTATCTATTTTATATTCGCAACAAAAGCAAAAATACAAGATACAATGCACAAACTACTTACATTCAAAAACGAAAAACTCCTGCTTCAAGCACTAACCCACCGTTCCTATGTTAACGAAAACCCAGGAGAAGGAGAACACAACGAACGTTTAGAATTTCTTGGAGATGCAATTTTAAACTTTATCAGTGGACAATACTTATATAGTCGTCATCCCGAAAAAGGAGAAGATGAATTAACCCGTCGTCGTTCTGCATTAGTTGAAGAAAAACAACTAGCAAAATTCGCGTATGAAGTTGACTTAAATTTTAAAATGCGATTAGGAGAAGGTACAAAGAAAGATGGGGGATATTACAATCCTAATCTACTTAGTAGCACTTTTGAAGCTGTAATTGGTGCTTATTATTTAGATAATGATTGTAATGTTGAACCACTCAAAGTCATTCTTGAACCATTATTTGATTCTGTATCGAAAGATTTAGTAGAACCTCGTTCTAATGTAGATTCAAAAAATAGATTACAAGAAATATCCCAAGCTCAAGGTATCCAAGAACCTCCTAAATATATAACAGAAAAAGCAGGTGGTCCAGATCATGCACCGGAATTTATTTCTAAAGTATTTGTAGATGGTAAAGAGTTGGGAATAGGAAAAGGAAAAAGTAAAAAAGAAGCTGAAAAAGCTGCTGCGGAAGATGCAATAGCTAAACTAAAAAAAAAGGGTTTGTTTTAAATAAATTGAATATCATTAAGGATAGGAATTTTATCCTATTCTTAGTGATAGTAACCTTGATATTTTTAACTTTGACAGTATTATTTTTTATTTCCGCTGCGTCAGGCTTTAACTAAGTAAATAATGTGTCGAATAATGCTTTTTAAGCTGCTAACATCATCATTGTGAACAAATCACAATTAATGATAATGTTAACAGAGTCAGGATCTACAAAGATTCAATACACACAGAATTTAGTGATGTATCATTCTGCTGAATACTACTAGGGAATTATAAAAAATTTATTTTCTAGGGAAAACTGTAATAATTAAGGAAGAATTAACAATTAAGCTGCATTCTACATACAAAAGCTCACAATTCTTCAACTTGACTTTATCGGAACTTAATGGAATATTATTACTATCGAGTGGGTAGCCTAATTCAAATTCATGAAAGCTGGATTTGAAACGGAGGACCCAAATAATTGGGGCTAATCTTCAATAGAGAGACACCTTCCAGTCTTAGCCCGTCAGCTAACTCCGTAGGCAATGGAAGGAACTCCCAAAATTTTGGCTGTAATATCAGTTATTATTGGGTTTTCCTTAATCAATTTCAAATTCTAGATGGATTTTTAGGTGTTGGATAACTCTAAAATATCAAACCTAGAATTTAAAATTGTCATCCCTGCTTCTCATTCATAATTCGTTTCAAGGGAGAGAAGTTAAAGCTGTGAAAATCAAGCCATTATTAGCACGTTTGCAAAGTGCTATAGGTCGCTATGACCTCATGGAGCAAATGGTATTATTACCTGCTGCCAAAAAAAGTATGAGTGACAAAGATTCACCAGCAAAATCTGTGAAATTAATAGTTGCTTATGATGGTTCACCCAACAGTCATACAGCATTAGATATTGCTTTTTGTATTGCCCATCAAACCCATTTAGCTACGAACACTCAAGTCAATGTTCAGGTTGTTTATGTATTAGAAAAACAAGCTGATTTGACTGATGATTATAATTTTAAATTGAATAAAAATAAC
This sequence comes from Nostocales cyanobacterium, assembly GCA_004292695.1. Taxonomy (GTDB): domain Bacteria; phylum Cyanobacteriota; class Cyanobacteriia; order Cyanobacteriales; family Nostocaceae; genus Okeanomitos. The sequence goes on from RDXV01000062.1 coordinate 12,980, forward strand.
CGTGATTTAGAATATGTAGATTGTGATTTACCACAATCACAAACACTGCTATTATCTCCAGCAAAACCCAATCTATCATCAATTTCAGCCGCAGAAAAAGCGGATACAATTCTTTGGCAAGCGAAAACATTAGCTCAAGAGTGGCAGAATTACTTTAAATCTCATTTACGGTTTGGTGAATTGTGTAGTGAGTTGAAAAAAGTTGTGGAATTAGAAACAGCAGACGCACTATTTTTAGGTTGTCAATCTATTAATCATCCTTTGATTGACAAATTAGATTCTAATTTTCCCTGTGCTGTTTTGGGGATTCCTCAATGTCTTGATTAATCATCACAGCATTACTTAATACATTTTTAATGTCCATACATATCAAATAAACTACAAAGTCGCCTATGGTTACATATAGGTGACTTTTCCTTAATTTTTCTGCTTTCAAAATCATCTACTTTCAAGGAATATCCTATGGAAAACTGGCAAGCTATCATTAGCATTATCACATTTATCGCCGTAATTTTTGTGATTATGATGGAATGGGTACACCTAACAATTGCAGCTTTATTGGGAGCTTTAATTTTAGTTTTTGCTAATATCATGACTTTACCAGAAGCAGTTGGTTATATTGGTAAAAGTCATGGCACTTTGGGGTTATTTTTTGGGGTGATGGTATTAGTAAGGGCTTTTGAACCAACTAATATTTTCAGTTATATTGCTACGAAAATCGTAATTTTAGCTCAAGGAAGTGGCAAAAAATTATTATTAGGTATAGTGGCATTAGTTACGCCTATTTGTGCTGTATTACCAAATGCTACCACTGTTATGTTATTAGCTCCTTTAATTCCACCAATGGCAGAAGAAATAGGAGTAAATTTTGTCCCTTTATTAATTTTAATGGTGTTTGTTGCTAACAGTGCGGGATTATTAACTTTAGTGGGAGATCCTGCTACATTTTTAGTTGGTGATGCTGTCAATATTAGTTTTTTAGATTATTTAGGAAAATTGAGTTTAGGGGGTTTACTTTCTGTAATCACCGTAGTAGTTACCTTACCAATTTTATTTAGAAAAATCTGGCACAAACAACTAGATAATTTAACAGAATTACCCCATCCAGAAATTAATCATCCCAGAGTTTTAATGATGGGTGGATTTATAGCAGCTTTTGTGTTGATATTTTTTGTAATTGGTGAATCTTTACCTATCCCTATTTCTCCCGCAGCGGTAGCTTTGTTAGGTGCTACTTTAGCTTTATTACTGGCACAAAAAAGCAGAATTGATTCAGTTCATAATATTTTGCGAGATGTAGATTGGAGTACCTTAATATTTTTCATGAGCATTTTTGTGTTAATTGGAGGATTGGATAAAACAGGAGTCATTAAAAGTTTATCTGGTTTGTTAGGAATTATCTTAGGGAAAAATATTTTATTGGGTTCTGTCCTGTTATTATTTATAGTGGGAATATTATCTAGTTTTGTTCCTAATATCCCTTTAGTAGTAGCAATGATCCCATTATTAAAACAGTACCTTGTGAATGTAGGTTTAGCACCCGCAGAAGTTTTATCACCAGATTTTCAAGGACAGTTTCCACCAGAAGTTTTACCACTTTTTTATGCCATGATGTTTGGTGCAACTTTGGGAGGAAATGGTACTTTAGTCGGTGCTTCTTCTAATATTGTAGCTGCGGGTATTGCGGAACAACATGGAAAACGTATTTCCTTTAAAACATTTTTACATTATGGTATTCCCATCACTTTACTACAACTAATAACCGCTACTATCTATGTTTTAATTCGGTTTTTAGTTTAAGTAGCATTTGATTTTAATTCACATTAACCTTATCCCCTGCTAGTTAGGGGATAACTTTTTTGAATCATCTTTAAATCATCCTTAAATCATCTCAAATTCCAAATTATGACTTTTTAAGAAATCATGGGTAAAATGATCTACTACATTGGTATCACTTAATTCTAAATTATAAAAATCCACAAAGTCATGATTAAAATATGGTCCAGCGTGCCAAGTTCCCACTTCTAATTTAATAAAACAATTGCCAGGAATTTTAAAAGCAGCTAATTTTTCTAACATTGGTTCATTCATATCATTTTTGGGGGGACAAACTGCCATTAACCAATCTTTTCCTTCCAGAGAACCTAAACATTGAGTACATTGAGTATGACGGGTAATTTTATGAAATTTTGTTCCCTTATTATGTAACCGCATGATATAAAAACGAGGAATACCATTTTCTAAATTTAACTGTGCATCTTCCTGATCAAAAGATTTACCGTCTTTACTTGCAAAGATTACTTGTCCATAGGGTTGGAAATTCTCAGGAGTGATTAATTCTGCTTTTAATTGTTTTAAAGTATGGGATGCACTCATATTAAATCCTCAATTTACCTCTTTTAAAATAACACCTTTAGATTTAAAGTATTTAAAGAATTAAAATATTGAGTGATAAGAAATCTATGGTGTTAAAATTAAATCGGCGTAAGTTTATCTGGTATAGTTCCGCAACTTTAGGTACTAGCTTATTATTAAAAGCTTGTGCTAATAACTCTACAACTACACCAACAACCACCAATACAACAACCAGTAATAATCAAAGTTTTAAAATTGCTATCGCTCTTCCTGGAATTATAACAGATCAAGCATGGAATCAATCTGGTTATGAAGGTGTTAATTTAGCAAAAGAAAAACTGGGTGCAGAAGTTGCTTATGTGGAAAATGTCACCCAAGCAGATCAAGCGGAAGTATTAACAGATTTTGCCCGTAAAGGTTATAATGTTGTGTTTGCACATGGTGGCCAATTTGATGCAGCAGTAGAACAAGTTGCAAAACAATTTCCTAATACTTTTTTTGTTGCGGTGAATGGTTCAATTAAAGGTGAGAATATTGCAGCTTTAAGAATAAATCACATTCAAGCAAGTTATTTGTGCGGAATTATTGGTGCTTCTGTAACGAAAACTAATAAATTAGCTTACATTGCAGGACAGGAATTTGAGGCTACTAAACAAGAATTAAGAGGTTTTGAATTAGGAGCAAAATCTGTTAATCCTAATATTACAGTAACTTCAACTTTTACAGGTGATTGGAGTGATGTCGCTAAGGGTAAAGAAGCAACTTTAGCTTTAATTTCTGCTGGTAATGATGTTATTTATCAATGGTTAGATACTGCTGCTGCTGCGGTTTTACAAACAGCAAGTGATAAGGGAGTTTTTGCTTTTGGTAATACTAAAGATCAGTTAGATGTTGCACCGAAAGCAGTTTTAACCAGTGCTGTTAAAAGATTAGATTTAGCTATTAATTATTTAGCGGATTTAGGGAAACAAAAACAATTAAAAGGTGAAATTTACAGTATTGGTTTTGAAAAACCAGATATTTTATCTTTGGGTAAATTTGGGGAAAATGTACCAGCAGATTTGCAAGCAAAGGTGTTAACTGTACAAAAGGAAATAGTTGATAATAAAATCACTTTTGCACCTTGTCAGGAAGCTGGTAAAAATACTCTTTGTGTGCAGAAAGTATAGTTGGAAAATCCCCGTTTTTACAATCATTATAGTTGTGCGGGGATATTTATTTTTAAGTTTTTAAGTTTTTAAGTTTTTAAGTTTTTTTAACGAACCGCAGAGGCACAGAGTACACAGAGAGTAAGAAGAGGTTATTTTTGTGCTACAATTTTGTAGATGTTTTGATTATGGATATTCTGAGTTAGATAAAATGGGAGCATCCCAAATGTACAAGTTGATTTTTTTATTGAGGCTAAGACATGAAATGAACTAACCACGAAGAAACGAAGGACACGAAGTTAAGAAGGAAGAAGAGAGTCTTTAGTGTTGCTGTGGTTATTTTTGCAAAATTTGGCTTCTCCCGATAAAATCAGATAAAAAATGAACTATCTCCGCTTAGAAAATATTACTAAATCTTTTGGTTTATTTGTTGCTAATGACAAGATTAATTTAACTATTGAAGTTGGGAAAATTCATGGTATTTTAGGTGAAAATGGCGCAGGTAAAACTACTTTAATGAATATTATTAGTGGTGTATATCAGCCAGATTCGGGAAATATATATATAGAAAATAAAGTTGTTAATATTACTTCTCCGAAAACTGCAATTAAGTTAGGTATAGGAATGATATATCAACATTTTAAACTTGTACCGAGTTTAACTGTGACTGAAAATATTATTTTAGGAACTAATCAAGTTTGGAATTTTAAACCTCTAAATTTATTACAAAAACAACAAGAAATTTCTGCTTTATCTCAAAAATATCAATTAGAAATTGATCCAACTGCTAAAGTTCAAGATTTACCAGTGGGAGTACAACAAAGGGTAGAAATTTTAAAGGTTCTCTATCGTCAAGCAACGTTATTAATTCTTGATGAACCTACAGCAGTTCTTACACCCCAAGAAGCTACAACTTTAATTTCTATTTTACGTCAATTAGCAAATCAAGGTAATACGATTATTTTTATTAGTCATAAATTATCAGAAGTGATGAGTTTGTGTGATGATGTCACTGTATTACGTCGGGGTAAAGTTGTGGGAACTGTGAATACTAAAAATACCACAAATCAAGAATTAGCAGAATTAATGGTAGGGAAGGAAGTGAGTTTAAATTTACAAAAATCTCCTCCACGTTTAGGTGAATTATTATTATCTGTTAAAAATCTCAAGGTTGCAGATGAGCGGGGTATAAATGTTGTCAAAAATGTTAATTTTGAATTGCGAGAAGGGGAAATTTTAGGAGTTGCGGGAGTGGATGGAAATGGACAACGGGAATTAGCTGATGCTATCGCAGGGTTGAGAAGTATTGAAGATGGTAAAATTGAGTTTAATTCTCAAAAATCTCAAGATATCAAAATCGGTTACATTCCCGAAGATAGGCAAAAAATGGGATTAGTTTTACAGTTTAATATCGGTGAAAATTTAATCTTAAAAGTTTTTAAACATATCCCTTTTGTTAAGAATTTATTATTACAAAAACAAGTGATTAAAAATCATGCTAATTCAGTTATTTCAGCTTTTGATGTGAGAACTAATAGTGAAAATGTACAGGTGAGTAATTTATCGGGAGGAAATCAACAAAAAGTTGTTTTAGGAAGAGAATTAGCAGAAAACCCAAGTTTAATTATTGCGATGCAACCTACCAGGGGTTTAGATGTGGGTGCAACGGAAGTAGTACATCATAAATTGTTAGAGGAAAGGGAAAAAGGAGCGGGTATTTTATATATTTCTACAGAATTAGAAGAGGTAATGAAAATAAGTGATCGCATTGCGGTAATATATCAAGGTGAATTTATTGATATTTTGGATACAAACACCGCAACTATAGAAGAGATTGGTTTATTAATGGGTGGGGGGAAAAATGTCAGCTAGAGATAAATTTCATGAAGCTGTTAAAAAAGGTCTGCAAAAAGAGAACTGGTTAATTACACATGATCCACTAAAAATTGAATTTGGTGAAAAAGATGAAGTAAGAATTGATTTAGGTGCAGAACAATTATTAGGTGCAGAAAGAGAAGGAGAAAAAATTGCCATTGAAATTAAAAGCTTCTTGAGTGACTCTGCTTTATTTGATTTTCATACTGCATTGGGTCAATTCTTAAACTATCGTTTAGTGCTAGAATTTAAAGATAGTCAAAGAATTTTATATTTAGCAGTACCAATATCAGCTTATGAATCATTTTTTCAACGAGATTTACCACAGGTTTCAATTCGACAATATCAAGTTAAACTAATTGTATATGACCCAATTGATGAGGTGATAGTCAAATGGATAAACTAGCATTTTATCGTAAATGTGTGCAAGAAATACTGATAAAATACAGCAAAAGCAAACCTATCAATAGTGACATAGAAGTACAAACAATTTTTGATAAAGAACAAGACCATTATCAAATAGTTGATTTAGGATGGGAGAAACACAGACGTATTTATAACTGTGTGATTCATTTAGATATTAAAGATGGTAAAATTTGGATTCAAAGAAATCAAACAGATCAACAAATTTCTGATCAATTAGTAGAAATGGGTATACCTAAAGAAGATATTGTTTTAGGATTACAACCAGTATATGTTAGAGAATATACAGGTTATGGCGTTGGTTAATTATAATATCATATCTCTCTAATTTTTGATTACAAAAATATCTAACTATCATCAGGGTTTAGAATTGCTAAACCCCCTCACCATTCATAAAATTTGAATCATTATCTATTATTAATAAAAACACAAATTAACCATCAATGTCTATCTCTAACCGTCTACAAATTCTCTCTCCAATTATCTCACCCCTAATTGCTATTATATCAGCTTTATTAGTAGGTGCAGGTTTAATATTATTAGCAGGTGCTAATCCCATAGCTGCATATACAGCATTATTTCAAGAGTCAATTACCACCTATTTTGGGTTTGGGAATACCTTGACAAAAATGACACCTTTGTTATTCACAAGTTTAGGAATTTTAGTAGCTTTAAAAGGTGGACAATTTAATATTGGTGGTGAGGGACAAATTTATTTAGGTGCTTTAGGTAGTAGTTTAATTGGTTTATTTATTCCCGGAATACCAGCTTTTATTCATATACCCTTAGCATTATTTGTAGGTTTTATATTTGGTGCTATTTGGGGCTTTATTCCTGGTTATTTCAAAGCTGTTAAAAGTGTAAATGAAGTAATTACAACCTTGCTTTTAAACTACATTGCCATTAATTTAATTAGTTACTTAGTACAAAATCCCTTAAAAGCTGAAAACGCACCTAGTCCTTATTCAGAAATAATTGCTAAAACCGCCCAACTCCCAATTATTTTACCCCAAAGTCTTGCCCATGCTGGTATTTTATTAGCATTAATTACCGCAGTAATTTTATGGATATTCTTAGAAAAAACACCGTTAGGATATCAAATTAAAACAGTAGGTTTTAATCCTATTGCTGCTCGTTATGCTAAAATTTCTGTAGAGAAAACTATTATTTTAGTCATGAGTTTAGCGGGAGGTTTAGCAGGTTTAGCCGGTAGTTGTGAAGTCATGGGTTTAAAATATCGCTTGTTTGAACAAGTATCTCCCGGTTATGGATTTGATGCCATTGCTATCGCTTTTCTCAGTCGTGGTAATATTGGGGGAGTAGTCTTAACTTCCTTGTTTTTTGCTTCCCTTCGTAGTGGTGCAAATATTATGCAGCGTAGCGCAGGAGTACCGGTAACTGTAGTTTATGCAATTCAAGGTTTTACAGTTTTATTCATTGCTATTGCTTTAGCTGTAGAATCTAAAAAACAGGTAATAGGTAATAGGTAATTGGTAATTGGTAATTGGTAATTGGTAATTGGTAATTGGTAATTGGTAATTGGTAATTGGTAATTGGTAATTGGTAAATAATTAACAACTAAACAAATGACAACTATTGAATTACTAACATTAGCAGGTGCAGGAATTGTTGCTGGGATTTTAGCTGGTTTTTTAGGAATAGGAGGAGGTACAGTTTTAGTACCATTATTAATCAGTTTAGGAAATGAATCAATTCAAGCAGTCGCTACCAGTAGTTTATCAATTGTGATTACCGCATCTGCTGGAAGTATTCAAAATTGGCGCATGGGTTATCTAGATATCAAAAACGTCTTAGGAATGGGATTACCCGCCTTAATAACAGCCCAAATTGGTGTATTATTAGCTAATATCTTTCCAGAATATTTATTATTATTTACCTTTGGGTTATTATTGATTTCTAATATTTATTTAGTAGAACTTCGTAAACAGGTAATTGCCAAGAAAAAAGCCACAGAAACAGAAAATGAAAATCAGGAATTAACCGCAGAAAATCATGAAAATGATCACCAGAGAAACCAAAATATTTGGAATAGAATAATTACAGGTGGAACAGGTGGTTTATTAGCCGGTTTGTTTGGAGTTGGTGGTGGTATTATAATGGTCCCTTTGCAAATTGTCTTATTAAATGAAACCATCAAAAAAGCAATTCAAACCAGCTTAGGAGTAATTGTAATTACCGCTATTTCTGCAACCATTGGCCATGCTTATTCAGGTAACGTTTTATGGCAACCTGGGTTAATTTTAGGAATTGGTGGGTTATTAGGAGTACAATTTAGTACCCGGTTTCTACCAAAATTACCCGATAAAGTTGTCAGTTTTGCTTTTAGAACCCTACTAGCAATATTATCTATTTATATATTCTGGAAAGCATGGGAAACCTTTCAAAGTTAATCAAAAAATCTTCTCTCTGTGTACTGTGTGCTTTTGTGGTTCGTTTAAACAAAATATCTTAAAACACCAACAGACAAAACTACATTGTTTAATTCAAGACATAATATAGATGTGAAATAAATTTCTGGGAAAGCAACCCAAAACCTCGAAAATTTCGGAAAATATAGATAAAATATAGATAAATTATTACCCATTGCGACTACACTATTGATCGAATATGAAGAATAATTAAGAGTGAATAGTGTTAGCAAAAATATGATGATTTTGGCTCAAAGTTTTCCCATTGATGGGATGTTAGTAAACAACAGCTTACAATTTACAATGTGGGGTATTTTATCCCTATTACTTGCAGAAATCATCAGAGATGTGTACCATGCTCTGTGTCATCAGGTAACATGGCTGGCAAAATGGCACAATAAACATCATGCTGCTTACCGTCGGGATTTATCCCTAGTTTCTCAACAGGCATACATCGAATCGCAACTATACCATGATATCGTAGAATCAATTATCTTGGTAATGCTATTAATTATCATTGCTTTATTGTTTAAACAATGGGGTTTGTGGTTAGGTGTAGCCTATTCAGGAACATTTTTATATGGTGCATCTTTGCGATATTTCCAAGGAACAATAGACACAGATTATAACCATTTACCAGGACCTTTAGATGCTATTCCTTCTGTATGGTTAGTCAATAGAACCTATCATTGGCGACACCATTTTGATGATGTTAATGCTTATTATAGTGGTGTGTTTCCTCTCGTGGATAAAATATTAGGAACTGGACTATCTTTAAAAGGTAAAACTATTGCCTTAACTGGTGCTTCTGGTGCTTTAGGTAAAGCATTAACCAGGGAATTAATTAACAAGTATAACGCCAAAGTGATCGCTTTAACAACTAATCCTGAAAAAATAGATGATCAGTCAGGATTAAAAGTAATTTATTGGCAATTAGGTGATGAAGAAAATCTCAAAACACAACTACAAAAAGTTGATATTTTGATTATCAATCATGGTGTAAATGTCTATGGCGATCGCACATCTACCGCCATTTACAATTCCTATCAAATTAACACATTTTCTGCTTTAAGGTTAATAGACATTTTCTCAGCAACCGTGACAGGACCCCAAGCAAAAGCAACTAAAGAAATTTGGGTAAATACCTCAGAAGCAGAGGTTTCACCAGCTTTAAGTCCTCTCTATGAATTGAGTAAACGAGCATTAGGGGATATCGTCACTCTCAAACGATTAGATGAAAATTGTGTGATTAGAAAATTGATTTTAGGACCATTCAAAAGTCAATTAAATCCCTACGGTGTTATGTCTGCTCAACAGGTAGCTAAAGGTATTTTATTTTTAGCACAACGGGATTTTAGAAATATCATTGTTACCGTAAATCCGTTGACTTATTTACTATTTCCTGTGAAGGAATTTAGTACCTGGTTTTATTATCGTGTCTTTAGTAAAGGTGTAAATTCTACATTGCAAAATCAGGAAGTTGTGAACGCAGATAAACGCAGATAAGAATTTACTTGATTTCCCCCTCATTATGGGGGATAATATAAACTTGTTTCCTGGTTTAAGGTACAATATCAAAGATGGTAAATTACATCAAACACAGTTAATTATAAATATGATTGCAATTAACACCCAAACTATATTAATAACTGGCGCGAGTAGTGGTATCGGTGCTGCTTGTGCTAAATTCTTCGCTCGTGAAAATCCCAGATTAATTTTAGCAGCAAGAAGGTTAGACAAATTAGAACAAAAAGCATGGGAATTAAATAAAATACATGGTGTAGAAATTCATTTATTAGAATTAGATGTACGCGATCGCCTAGCTGTAGAATCTGCTATTAATAGTTTACCAGCAGAGTGGTCAGAAATTGATATTCTTGTTAATAATGCCGGTTTAAGTCGTGGTTTAGATAAACTCCATGAAGGTGACTTTCAAGACTGGGAAGAAATGATTGATACCAATATTAAAGGTTTATTATATCTGACTCGTTATATCGTTCCCGGAATGGTAAAACGTGGAAATGGACACATCATTAATATTGGTTCTATCGCTGGACATCAAACCTATCCTGGTGGTAATGTTTATTGTGGTACAAAAGCCGCAGTTAAAGCCATTTCTGAAGGGTTAAAACAAGATTTATTAGGTACTCCGATCCGGGTTACATCAATTGATCCAGGAATGGTAGAAACAGAATTTAGTGAAGTTCGTTTTCACGGAGATACAGAAAAAGCTAAAAAAGTATATCAAGGAATGCAACCACTCACCCCTGATGATGTTGCAGATGTTGTATTTTTTTGTGCCACTAGACCAAATCACGTTAATATTAACGAAGTGATATTAATGCCTGTTGATCAAGCAAGTGCTACTTTAGTAAATCGTCAGTTATAAACAACCCCATTACTTAGGAGAAAAAACCATGAATAGCACTAAAAGAATTGCCGTTGTAACTGGTGCAAATCGTGGTTTAGGATTTGAAGCATCTCGACAACTAGCTAAAAATGGATATCATGTAATTCTTACCAGTAGAGATCAAACCAAAGGGGAAAAAGCAACTCAAATCTTACAAAACGAAGGATTAAAAATTACTTTTCATCCTTTAGATGTCACCAGTGATGAAAGCTGTCAAAAATTAGCAGAATTTATTGAAACTGAATTTGGTAGATTAGATGTATTAATAAATAATGCTGCAATTATGATAGATTCTAGAGATGGAGGAAAAAGTATTTTTGATGCTAAAATAGATACCATAAAAGAAACAATGGAAACTAATGTTTATGGTGTTTTAAGAGTAACAAAAGCCTTAGCTCCCTTAATGAAAAAACACAAATATGGACGCATTGTTAATGTTTCTTCTACTATGGGGCAATTAATTCATATAGAAACTGGCCATCCCGGATATCGTATTTCTAAAACTGCCTTAAATGCTTTAACTAGAATATTATCTAATGAATTACAACTCAATAATATTTTAGTAAATTCTGTATGTCCGGGATGGGTAAAAACTGATATGGGAGGTGATCAAGCACCTCGCACTGTTGAACAAGGAGTTGATACAATTATTTGGTTAGCAACTCTCCCTGATGGTAGTTCTACAGGTAACTTTTTTAAAGATCATCAACCCATAGCCTGGTAGTTACAGCAGAATTCAGGAGTCAGGAGTCAGGAGTCAGGAGTCAGAAGCAAAACTGGCTTTGTGTCTAGATTTCAATTTAGATTCTGTACCTCATTTACTCCAAATATGCTGTATTACCAATTCCCTATTCCCTATTCCCTATCAATAAAACCGTGTTAAGTTCACCTTTACCCACAATTAATGCCTTAAAAACACCTACCAGTGATGCTTGGATAGAACAGGCGATCACAAATTTAGATACTATTTTATTAGATCATTCTCACTGTGAAAGAAAAGCCGCAGGGGTAGCATTAAACTTTATGTTTCGTTACCCTTCAAATACAAAAATGGTGAGAGAATTAACAGCTATTGCTAAAGAAGAATTAGAACATTTTGAACTGGTAAACCAATGGTTAGAACGGCGTAATATAGCCCTTGCACCTTTACAACCACCACCCTATGGTGCAGGTTTAAAAGCACAAGTCAGAAAACAAGAACCAGATCAATTTTTAGATAATTTATTAATAACTGGTTTAATAGAAGCAAGAAGTCATGAACGGTTAGGACTATTAGCCGCCAACTGTCCAGAACCAGAATTAGCTAAATTTTATCGTGGTTTAATGGCATCAGAAGCCCGACATTTTGGCACATATTGGGTGTTAGCAGATCATTATTTTGATCGAGAAACCGTGATGAAAAGACTTGATGAATTAGCAACAGTAGAAAGTGAAATTCTATCAACCTTACACCCACAACCAAGAATACATAGTTAGAATTTAGAATTTAGAATTTAGAATGAAGAATGGGGAATTAATTTGGTAAAAATCTTTTCTTCCCCTGCTTCCCCTGCTTCCCCTGCTTCCCCTGCTTCCCTGTTCCCTTCTTCCACTGATAACTGGTAACTGATAACTGATAACTGATAACTGTCTAAGCACTCATCGCTTCTGACTCAGTTTGTGG
>RDXV01000063.1 GCA_004292695.1 Nostocales cyanobacterium
GGAGTCCTAGTTATTTTGCTATTTCTGTAGGAGGTGCGCCGCTAGAAATACTCAAGGAATATATTAAAAATCAAGAAAAGCCGTCCTAGAAGGACGGGGCTTGTATCCCATTATTTTCGGTCAGCTAGTTGACAAAACCGTCGGCGCGGGATATGATATAATTGATAAGGAAGAACTATCTTCCAAAAAATAAGATTTATAAAAATATCAAGTGATTAAAAAAACAATTGGCTTAGAGCAGAACTTATATGAATATTTGCTCTCGGTTTCCCTGCGAGAACCAGAGATATTAACCCAGTTAAGGCAAGAAACCGCCCAATTACCGGGGGCAATTATGCAAATATCCCCAGAACAGGGGCAATTTATGACATTGTTGGTTAAATTAATTGGAGCGAAAAAAACCTTAGATATAGGAGTATTTACGGGTTATAGTTCTTTGATAGTTGCCTTAGCATTACCAGGGGATGGAAAAGTTATAGCCTGTGATATTAACCAAGACAGTACCAACATAGCTAAAAGATATTGGCAACAAGCGGGAGTAGCAGAGAAAATAGATTTAAGAATTGCACCAGCATTAGAAACACTGGATCAATTGTTAGCAGATGGAGAAGCGGGAAGTTTTGATTTTGCCTTTATTGATGCAGATAAAGGTAACTATGAGAATTATTACGAGCGATCGCTACAATTAATTAGACCAGGTGGACTGATAGCGATAGATAATGTTTTGTGGTCAGGTAAAGTAGCAGATCCTGAAAACCAAGATAAACAAACTGAAAAGATACGTGCGTTTAATCAAAAACTACATCAAGATCAAAGAATTACTTTGAGTTTAGTTCCTATTGCTGATGGTTTAACGTTAGCTGTAAAAAATTAGGAATTTTGAGGACAGGTGACAGGTGACAGGTGACAGTAAAGAAAGCAGGGGGAAGCAGGGGAAGAAATAAGAATATTAACTTTTGCCTTTTGCCTTTTGCCTTCTATTCCCTATTCCCTATTCCCTGTTCCCTAATTATTCAGCTTCAATTACACCAATAGTTGGATTTCTGGGATCATGTTTATGATCTTCCACGAACTCTTCAACTGCATAGACATCAGGCCAAACAGTAGCACCATGTTCATAATTATCAATGCCGATTTTATCAGCTTCAGGATGAACACGGAATCTACCAATAGCTTTTAATCCCAAGAACATAGCAAAAGCAAAAGCTATAGTAAAGGCACTGATCGCTAATATACCTAAAATTTGCACACCCAATAAGTCAAAACCACCACCTAAAAGTAAACCCGCTTTACCTCCAGTCAGTTCTTTTTGACCTAAAAAACCAATGGCTAAAGTCCCCATCATGCCATTGATACCGTGAACCGCAAAGGCACTTACAGGATCATCAATGTGCATCGCTTCAATTAAATCAATTCCCAATACTACTAAAATTCCCCCGGTTAAGCCAATTAACACCGCAGCCCAAGGGAGAATAAACGCACAACCAGCAGTAACCCCCACCAAACCAGCTAAAGAACCATTTAAACAATAAACTAAGTCCCATTTACCAGAGCGGAAATACTGATAAAACATAGCGGCTAAAGCGCCAGCACCAGCAGCCAAAGTAGTATTCAAGATTACCAAACCAATTAAACCAGTATTACCAGTGCCAAGGGTAGAACCAGGGTTAAAACCATACCAACCAAACCATAAAATCATCGTTCCCAAGGCAGCTAAACCCAGGTTGTGTGCCGGTGGGAGTGTTCCCCAAGGTGTGCGCCCAGGACGGGGTCCGAGTAAATACCCACCCACGATGGCTGTCCAACCGCCAACGGTGTGAACTACTGCACTACCGGCAAAGTCCAGGAAACCCATTTTAAATAGCCAACCTTGTGAGTTCCACGCCCAATGAACAATGATCGGGTAACTAAAACCACCCATGATAGCACTGTAAATTAAATCACCGACAAAGTCTGTTCTTCCTGCCATTGAACCAGTAGTAATGGTACTAGCGGTAGCAGCAAAGGCAAATTGAAAGAAAAATAAAGTATAAGTATTAACTGCAGCAGCAGAACCAGGAGCGCCCATTGGGTAACTACCGTCAGCACCCGGTAAATGACTGAGGAAAAAGGTATCAGTACCAATGAAACCACCCGCACTTGTACCGAAGGCGATCCCAAAACCCACACCCCACCAAACTAGAATAGTGACGGCAGCATCAACAAAGTTTTCTAATAAGGCGTTCACTACTCCTCTTTGTCTTAATAAACCTGCTTCTAACATTGAGAAACCGGTTTGCATAAAGAAGACTAAAAAACCTGTCAGCAATACCCAAGTTGTATCAATAGAAATTTGTAATTTTGCAGTTGTATCTGCTAAAGATTCCACTGTTGGCGGATCTGCTGCTTGGACAACTGTAGGAGCGAAAATTGCAAACACCATTGAACCTATAGCTAGTGCTAGTAGGCGGTGTAAAGAACGATTAGATATATTCATTTTTGCTTCTGAGTAGAAAAAGCTAAATTGCTAAAGTTGTTTGTTGGCTTATCCAAGTAAGTTAATTTATTTGGAGTAATTAGACAAGTTTTTTGTGAATTAAACTGAGTTTTTTCTGTGTTTCTCTTCTCACTGTAATGCTTTCTCTCCCCTTAGATAGATTTGATAACTAACATAAAATACACAGCTTATTGGCAGTGAATGAACTGTGGGTTTTCAGTACAAACTTTGACAATTAGAGGCTGGTAAACCTGTTTCCTGTCATCAGTCATCATGATAGTAGGTATTGGTTTTTATGCAAAATTCCCTATTATTCATGAGTTATAATCATTAGTCAATGTGCAGTTAGTAATCTGGCACAAACCAGTTGTTTCAATCAATAGCAAATGACAATGAAAATACACAGGAATTAATGAGGTTAACTCCTGTTTTGGATTCGTGAAATTGTTAGGAAATAATTTGATTGATTGTGAGTTCAATGCAGTTAAATATTCTGTATCAGAAACTACAGTTTTTCTTATTTTGCTATAAATAATGCTGCGACAACTGGGAATTTACATATACATATCTGCTTTGTATTCCTCGTAAAATCAGCACTTACGACTTTTGGTAGCCAAAAACTAAAAATTTGAAAATTTAATTTTCTGCAATTATACAAAAAATTAATGTTTTTAAAGTAAAATATAGGAAATAGTTATTAGTTATGTGTTTATACTGATATTTACAGTTATTGAGCAAAGTTTACAAACTTAAATAAAATAACGAAATTGTTTACAGTGATACTATGGGTATGTTCGCTAAACCATTGCATATTACACATTTCATCATTTATAATATACGCAAGACATAAAACAATGTATATGTTTTATCGTATATATATCTTTAATCAAACACAATACTTACGTATATTTTCTGAAATGCCATTGCAGATTAACTTTGATAGGAGAAAATCAGCAGCCTTGTTATTGCGTATTAATACTGATTGCAATTAAAGAGATAATAGATTCAATAATGATGGAATAAAACCCTTATGAACATTTGCAGACAACATACCAATTTTTTATATTGATTTTTGTGATTTTATATTCAACCATGAAACACAAAAATCCTGTAAATAACAATTTTAGGAGTGGAATAAACAATGGCAATATCACTAACTAAAGGAAATATTTGTTGGTTTGGGATGTTAAAGCAGTAGATACAGGTTTTGACTTTGATTTAGATTCTTCGGTTTTTTTATTAGGAAGTAATGAAAAATTAATTTCTGACAATCACTTTATTTTTTATAACAACTTAACCAGTCCAGATCCGGCAAAATCAGTTCAACATACAGGAGACAATTTAACAGGAATAGGAGAAGGTGATGATGAAGTCATCAAAGTTAATTTACAACAAGTGCCAGCAGATGTTCAGAAAATAGTCATTACCGTCACTATCACAAATTATTTTTATGAATCATGCAATATTTAGAATGAAGAATTTAGAATGAAGAATAGGGAATTGAGAATAGAGAGTTTTCTTATTTCTCCTCAATTCTAAATTCTAAATTCTAAATTCTAAATTCTAAATTCTAAATTCTAAAAGTTCTTTTTCAAATATTCTTGATATCCTAATTCTTCTAACTTACTTTGTTTTTCCATCACCATATCACATAAACTTTGCCGATATGCTTGGACTTTTTCTAGTAATTCTGGTTGGTGAGAAGCTAGGATTTGTATAGCTAACAGACCGGCATTTTTAGCATTTCCAATAGCGACAGTAGCAACAGGAATTCCTGCGGGCATTTGCACAATAGAATATAGAGAATCTACACCTTGTAAATTACGAGTAGCTACGGGAACACCGATAACTGGAAGGGGGGTTAAAGCTGCTACCATACCGGGAAGATGTGCTGCACCACCGGCACCGGCAATAATAACTTTAATACCGCGTTTATGGGCAGTTTGGGCGTATTCCACCATCCTTTCTGGGGTACGGTGGGCGGAAACTATAGCCACTTCACATTCAATACCAAACTCTTCACAAATGGCGATCGCATCTTTCATAGTCGGCAGATCCGAATCACTGCCCATAATAATACCGACTTGTAGACTCATAGGGTTTTAGATTTTAGATTTTTGATTAACTAGGGATGTTTACTTGTTGCCTACAGCTTACAATCATTGAAGACTTTGCTGTTTCTGGCTAGGGTAATGATCAACACAACACCAACTCCCATCCTCGCAAATGTAGATATTATCAATGCAAGAGTACCCGGTTATCAAGATTTACAGATGATTTGGGTGAATGAACAAGGCATAATTGAGCAAATTTCGCCAATGGGTATAGTCTGCAAACGAGTCTCACCAGCAGATTTACAGATTTTAGACGTAGCAGGTGATTGGATTTCTTTAGGTGGTGTTGATCTACAAATTAATGGAGGACTTGGTTTAGCTTTTCCAGAGTTAACACCCAAAAACGTCCATAAATTAGATGAAATCAGTCAATATTTATGGGATGCAGGGGTTGATGGCTATTTACCAACCTTAGTCACAACTTCTGTAGAAAATATCCAGCGTTCTCTATCTCTCATCGCTAATTATCAACACAAAACCGGGGCAAAAATCCTGGGAGTTCACCTAGAAGGTCCATTTTTAAATTACGGTAAAAGAGGCGCTCACCCTGCGGAATATTTACTACCCTTAACCATGAATGACGCTAAAAGGGTATTAGGTGATTACGCCCATTTAGTTAAAATTATGACTTTAGCCCCCGAATTAGATATCACAGGTGAAGTCATCCCCTATTTACGATCCTTGGGAATTACCGTCAGTTTAGGCCATTCCCAAGCCACAGCAGCACAAGCACAAAAAGCCTTTGATGCAGGTGCAACAATGGTTACTCATGCTTTTAATGCCATGCCACCATTACACCACCGCGAACCAGGTTTATTAGGTGCAGCCATGAATAACCCCAATGTCATGTCAAGTTTCATCGCTGATGGACAGCACGTTGTCCCCATCATGTTAGAAATACTTCTGCGTGCTAGTAAAGGTTTATTTCTCGTTAGTGATGCCCTTGCACCGTTAGGATTGCCAGATGGTGTATATCCCTGGGATAACCGCAAAATTACGGTTAAAAAAGGAACAGCAAAATTAGTAGATGGAACGTTATCCGGTACAACCTTACCGTTATTAACAGGAGTGCAAAACCTAGTCAAGTGGGGGCTTTGTGATGTAGAAACAGCCATTTACCTAGCCACCGATGCACCCAGAAAAGCCATCAATTTATCCAAAATTTCCCCAGGGCAACCCGCTAATTTATTACGTTGGCACTGGCAAGAAGACACAAAAGAATTATCTTGGGAACGGTTGATTTAGAATGAAGAATTTAGAATTTAGAATTTAGAATTCAGAATTCAGAATTCAGAATTCAGGAGTCAGGAGTCAGGAGTCAGGAGTTCCAGAATTTAAACATTTCACCCCCTGCTCCCCCTGCCTCCCCTGCTTCCCCATCCCCTCTATTCCCTATTCCCTATTCCCTATTCCCTGAGATAATAGTTTTAAGAAATATAAACCCTCAACAGTCAAGGACATGAACGCAGCCGACGATAAAACAATAGTACGTGAATACTTTAATTCCACAGGTTTTGACCGTTGGAGACGCATCTATGGAGATGGTGAAGTCAACAAGGTTCAGTTAGATATTCGTACTGGACATCAGCAAACTGTGGATACCGTCATCGGCTGGCTTAAAGATGATAACAACCTATCTAAGTTATCTATCTGTGACGCTGGGTGTGGTGTCGGTAGTTTGAGTATTCCTTTAGTTGCTGAAGGTGCTAAGGTTTACGCCAGTGATATATCTGCCAAAATGGTATCAGAAGCTCAAGATCGGGCTGTGGCAGCATTTAAAAATACGGTGAATCCTTGTTTTTCAGTACAGGATTTAGAATCTTTAAACGGTAACTACCACACAGTTATTTGTTTAGATGTGCTGATTCATTACCCCCAAGATAAAGCAGATGAAATGATTTCTCATCTCTGTTCTTTGGCTGACTCTCGCATCATTTTGAGTTTTGCACCTAAAACCTTTTTCCTTTCTATTCTCAAGAAAATAGGTAGTTTTTTCCCAGGCCCTAGTAAAGCTACTCGCGCATATTTACACCGTGAAGCTGATGTGATCAAAATTCTGGAGAAAAATGGCTTTAAAATTCAAAGAAAAGCCATGACTCGGACTCGCTTCTATTTCTCTCGTTTGTTGGAAGCTACACGGTAATTAGTTATTGAAAAATCGCAGTAAACAAATTATTTCAATTTAATTTACTGCGATTGATTTTTTGTCATATTTTATATGATGAAATCACAGCATTTCATAACTTTTAAGATCCAGGGTGTACCATCATGATAACTACAAATATTTCTCAAAAAACATCAACATTAAACTGGAAATCTCCTTGGGTAATAATATTTATATTTTCAATTTTGGGTTTGTTAGCTATTCTTAATCATTCAATGTGGAGAGATGAACTAAACCCTTGGTTAATTGTTAGAGACAGTAAATCTTTTACTGATTTAATTAATAACATTAATTATGAAGGTCATCCAGTTCTCTGGTATTTTTCTTTAGCATTTTTAAGAAAAATAACAGATAACCCCATTATTATGCAGTTATTTCATTTAGGGTTAGCTATTTCTTCAGTTATACTTTTGTGGTTATATAGTCCTTTTAGTTATCGGCAAAAGTTGCTTTTTACATTTGGTTATTTACCTTTTTATGAATTTCTCTTAATTTCCCGCAACTATGCCTATGGAATGCTATTGGTATTTGCTATTTGTGTATGTTTCCCCACTAGAAAAAAATCTTATATTATTCTATCTTTATTATTAGGATTACTGGCTAATACTAATGCCTATGCTTTATTTATATCTTTTGCTTTGCTACTAACTCTATTAGTAGAATTATGTTTTGATGTTGAACATAGGAATAAATATTTTCAGGAAGCACAAAAATATGATATTATTATTAGCATTATAATTATCACTGTTACTTATTTATTAGCAATATATATTATCATTCCTCCCAGTGATAGTTATTTACATGGAGGTTTAAATGATGGTTGGTCAACAACATTAGATGTAAAACAAATATTCAGAACTTTAGGAAGATTTTTTGGAGGATACTATTTAATTATTCCCACATCTAAAAGATGGTTAGATTTAATTGTATGTGGTGTTATTGCTCTATTTACGATGTTTGTAACATTTGTGAAGTTATCAAAAAAGCCAATTCCCTGGTTTTTTTATCTTGTAGTGAATTTAGAAATTATCACATTTGCGTATTTTAGATTTGTTGGTTCTGGTCCCAGACATTTTGGACATTTTTATATAGCTTTTATAGCTGCCTTATGGATAGAAAGTTATTATCCAGATTCCAATACCATAACCAAAATATTTAACTTAAATAAAAATACTTTTAAATTTGCTCTAAAATGGCAACATATAATTTTAATGATCTCCCTTTATATGCAATTTTTTGGAGGAATTTATGGATTTACTAGAGATTTGATTATACCTTTTTCTGCTAGTCGTGCTACAGTTGAATATATTCGTGATCAAAACTTGGAGAATGAATTTATTGTAGCCAGTAGAGATGCAAATATGGCTGCAATTTCTGGTTATCTAAATCGTCAGTTATATTACCCTGAATTACAAACAATGGGTAGTTTTACAATATTTAATCAAAATAGAAAAGAAGTTGAGCAACCGGAAATTTTTAGACAAATTTATTCTCTAATTAATGAAAAACAACAAACTCAAAAAGTTTTACTTATTTTACATAAAGAATTACAGTGGCAACCAGAAACTTTAAAAGTTATCCCCATCAAAAAATTTGAAAAAGCATGGGTGGATACAGAAAGATATTATTTGTATTGGGTACAAGTATTACCTGAAAGCTAACATATATTATATGACTGGAAGTTAGACACAAGTAAGGTTAAAATTGCAAACATAGTCTAAATTTACAATAAAACTATGAAGACGGCGGAAAAACTGGCTGCTGGTTGGTTGCTTACACTCGGATTCATGTTTTTAACCACATCCGTATCAGCAGTGATTACAAAACACACTACTCTTAAACCAATTTTACCAGGTATTGAAAATCAAGATGTAGCTACGGATTTTGTTAACAGAGAAGCACTGTATCGCTTAGATAATACAGCAACTCAGGGTTTAATGTTTGGTATTCCTACTGCTTTATTAGGTGGTTGGTTAGTTGTGGGAATGTATCAGCAAAAGCGACGCAACACCAAAGCATTAATGCAGCAAGAACAGGAAAACTTACGTTTTCAAGAACAAACGATGTTATCGCAATTTTATCAAATGTTACAAGCAAATAATGGGAAAATTACTTTGTTAGGTTTTGCGATGCAGTCACAGTTACCCGCAGCAGAAGCTAAGGAATTTTTAGATCAAAAAGCTAAAGAATTTAATGCCAATTTTCAAGTTAATGAAGAAGGCAGCATATCATATCATTTTGATGTTTGATGCAATTTTGCTGATAAATAACTAGATGATCATGACTCAGATTTTTTTAACCGTAGCTGCTATTTTTGGTGGTTTATCTGTTGCTGGTGGTGCTTTTGGCGCTCATGCTTTGCGGGATAAAGTCAGTGAAAGAATGTTAGAAATTTTTGAAACTGGCGCACGTTACCAAATGTACCATGCTCTGGCTTTGTTATTAGTGGGTATTCTCATGAGTAGGTTAGAAAACCCACCGATGACTCTTTTAGTTAGTGGTTGGTTATTTATTGTGGGTGTGGTGATTTTTTCTGGTAGTTTATATGCTATCACCTTTTCTGGGATTAAATCTTTAGGTGCGATCGCCCCATTAGGTGGTATTTCATTGATGTTAGGTTGGGGTGCTTTAGCTATTACTGCTGCAACTATTAAGTTTTAAGATTTAGAAGTCTTCAGTTGTTCAGTTATCAGTTATCAGTTATCAGTCTGATCATACTTTATTTTAATAACCTCTCATGTCTTCATCATCAGAAATAGCAGTTGACTTTCAAAATGTCAGTTTTGAAATTAACCATCGGTTATTATTATCTAACTTAAATCTCAGCATTTATCAAGGGGAAGCATTAATTTTATTAGGGCGCAGTGGTAGCGGTAAAACCACAACTTTAAAATTAATCAATCATTTACTTATACCCACCCAAGGACAAGTTTTAGTAAATTCCCAACCTACAACTAAATGGGATGCAATTAAACTGAGAAGAAATATCGGTTACGTAATTCAAGAAACTGGGTTATTTCCTCATTTTACAGTTGCAGAAAATATCGGAATTGTACCATCTTTAGAAAAATGGTCAACACCAAAAATTCAAACTAGAGTACATGAAATGTTAGAATTAGTAGGTTTAGAACCAGATAAATTTGCTCAACGTTATCCCCATCAACTATCAGGAGGCCAACGTCAAAGAGTGGGAGTTGCTAGAGCTTTAGCCGCAGATCCACCTATACTATTAATGGATGAACCTTTTGGAGCATTAGATCCCATCACTCGTTTAGAATTACAACAACAATTTCAATATTTACAAAGACAATTAGGAAAAACTGTCATATTTGTCACCCATGATATTCAAGAAGCCTTCTTTTTAGCCACAAGAATAGGTTTAATGTATGAGGGAAATTTAGTTGCTTTAGGAACAAGAAGAGAGTTTATTAAATCTCAACATCCTGAAGCACAGGCTTTTTTATCTTGTTTGAATGTTTTAAAAAATTGGGAAGAACTTAATTAAGAAAGGAGTCAGGAGTCAGGAGTCAGAAGTCAGAATATTGGTTTGCATCAGGAACACAGATAAAAAACTTTCCAAAAATTTATTCTGAATTAATAGTTCAGATACATCAATATTAAGAAAGGAGTCAGAAGTCAGAAGTCAGAATATTGGTTTGCATCAGGAACACAGATAAAAAACTTTTCAAAAATTTATTCTGAATTAATAGTTCAGATACATCAATTAAAAACATCTAAAAATTAAAAATCATGTTTTTATTTAAGTATGGCTCAGAAATTATCCTTCGCAGTGGCGAACATTTAATATTAGTCGCTATTAGTATGATAATTGCCATTTCTATTGGTCTTCCTTTAGGCATTTTTATTACTCGTCAACCGAAATTAGCTCCTCCTATTTTGGGTTTAGCTAATGCTATCCAAACTATTCCTAGTTTAGCAATATTTGGTTTTTTAATTTCTGTTCCTTTTTTTGGAGGAATTGGTAAAAATCCGGCTATTGTTGCTTTAACTCTTTATGCTTTATTACCTATTATTCGTAATACCTATATCGGAATTAATGGTATAAACCCGGCAATTAAAGAAGCAGGTGTAGGTATGGGAATGACAGATAAAGAGTTATTATTTAAAGTTGAAATTCCCTTAGCTTTAGGTGTTATTTTAGCAGGTGTGAGAGTGGCAACGGTGATATCTGTAGGAATTGCTACTATTGCTGCTGCTATTGGTGGTGGTGGTTTGGGAATATTTATTTTTCGGGGTATTTCTACAGTTAATAATGAATTGATTTTAGCAGGTGCAATACCCGCTGCTTTAATTGCTTTAAGTGCAGATTTTGGTTTAGGTTTATTAGAAAAAAACCTGAATAAACCAATAGCTAATAAACCGAAAATAGCGATTATTCTAGGGATAATTATTTTAATTATTTCTGGTTTTATTCTATCAACATTACTACAACAAGCAACTACAATTACCATCGGTTCAAAGAATTTTACTGAACAGGTTATTTTAGGGGAAATATTAGCACAGCAAATAGAAAATCATACTAATTTAAAAGTAGATCGTAAATTTAATTTAGGTGGTACATTTATTGCCCATGAAGCGGTAAAAGCGGGAAAAATAGCTGGTTATGTAGAATATACAGGTACTGCATTTACAGCAGTTTTAAAAGAAAACCCCATTACAGATACCCAAGTTGTTTATGAAAAAACTAAACAAGCATATCAAGAAAAATATAATTTAGCAGTTATGCAACCTTTAGGATTTGAAAATACATTTGCGATGATTATTCGTTTT
This sequence comes from Nostocales cyanobacterium, assembly GCA_004292695.1. GTDB lineage: Bacteria > Cyanobacteriota > Cyanobacteriia > Cyanobacteriales > Nostocaceae > Okeanomitos. The sequence goes on from RDXV01000063.1 coordinate 11,546, forward strand.
GAAGATGCGAAGAAATGGCAAGTTAAAACTCTTTCGGAAATTGCAAAATATAGTAATCAAATGCAAGCAGGATTTGGTTATGAATTTTTAGAACGTGCTGACGGTTATCCTGGTTTATCTAAAACTTATGGTTTAAAATTTGCCAAGATTAAACAAATGGAATTAGGTTTAATGTATCAAGCATTAAAGGAAAAACAAGTTGATTTAGTGGCGGCAAATTCTACAGATGGGTTAATTCCGGTTTTAAATCTAGTGATGTTAGAAGATGATAAAAAATATTTTCCTCCTTATCAAGCTGTACCTATTTTTAATCAAGAAATACTAGGAAAATACCCAGAGTTAGTAGAAACTATTAATCAATTAGGTGGTAAAATTTCAACAACGGAAATGCAGAAGATGAATTATCAAGTAGATAATCAATCTCAACCTGTGGAAGATGTGGTGAGGGAGTGGTTAAAATCTAAAAACTTATGATTTTTTAATCAGATAAAATTTTTTCAGCAATTTCAATAAATTTTTTACTTTGTTCAATCAAAATTATCACATCTTCCTCACTTAACTTAACGGTATCATCAATACTGTAATCTCCTTGAGTCCTTTTATCTTGAGCATCAATCAAATAACGGTGAAATTCCAGGGGAACAATTCCCTTTTTAGCAACTTCTCTACCAAAACATGAAATTACAGCAGCATGACTAGAAAAAGTAAACCCCTGCTGCCACAAAAAGGCTTAGGCAATATAAAACATAGTATAATATGCTCTGGAAACTGCAAAGTTATATAATTTATTTTCTGCTAGAATCTCAGATGCTAGTAGGCTTTCTTTAGCTTTTTTGATAAATTTCTGTTGTTCAGAGTTCATAGAAAAATACCCTCTTTTTTGACATTATAATTAAAGGGAGTATTTTCATTTTCAAATTTTGTAGAAGATATAAAATGACGGGAAATAACAATATCATGATTTAAACAAATTGCAGATATTATCTGACTGGTTCTATCAATTTCATGATAGGGGTTAATTTCTGATTTGAGAACTACCAAAATATCAATATCAGAAAATTCTTTAGCGTCTTCCCTCGCTTGAGAACCATATAAAATAATTGCTTCTAGTTGGTCTTGATAAAGATTGCACAAAGATTGCTTTATTTCCTGTAAGATGAGATTAAGATGTGATTTTTCCATTGACGCTGAAATTTTGTTTTGGTTGATAACTAATGACTCAATATGATTATATTATATCACTAATCACCACCAATTTGTCCCCGGTTCACCTTTAAATGGTCCAACAATATCAGACGTTATCCAACCTCCATAAAAACCACCAGCTTGAGGTTTAACTAATTCGTCATTGACATAACAAGCATCCATTAAACCTGGATAAAAACTAAAGTATTCTTGAATTGATTTAAAATTAGTTGTGGGTTGAATGTAGCACCAAGCTGCATTATTTACATATTTATCACCGACACCAATATCATAATATTCACATACACCTTTCCATTCACACATTGTTTTTTTAGCTGTAGCTATTAAATATTCTGTTTTAATATCTTCAGCAGGAATGTAATAACCAGGAGGATGACTGGTTTCTAAAACTCTTTTTGCTCTGGTTGTTTCTGCTAAAATAATACCATTGAAAATGATTTTGATATGTTTGTCAGTATCTTGTAAAATTGCGGGACGGGGGTAGTCCCAAACTGATTCTTGTCCTGGTTGTGGGGGTATGGGTTGTGGTTTCATGGTTAGTTGAGTAATGATTTTGAAGTTACTTTATTATATCATTTATTTGCAAAATCTATACTCTTGTAATTCACAAAAATACTATTTAATTTAGATTATAAGAAATTTACAGAAAACATAATTCCGGTTTTTTTGTGAATAGGATTAAGGGTATTAAATATTCTATCCCAAAAACTATGAATAAATGGTTTTGTATGCAATAATCTATGGGCTTCAAAACAGAAATTTAATAATCTTTGCATTTTTATAATCTCCAAATTACTGAGATAACCAGTGATATTTATATATATTTTGATGCAGTTTTTTTAGCCTATCATTGTTTTACATTGTGGAAAATATATAAATAACAAAACTTAATTAACATAACAGCCCAAATTTCCCAAATTTACACAAGATAAAACTTTAATCCTCACTCCTGGAAATGTTCGCAGGAAGTAGAATACCTTGGTTTTGAAAATTATCCATATAAAGTTTACGCAACACACGCTGAATATGCAGATGTTTTCCCGGTTTTACCTTAGTTAAAGTTCGCAATAATAAGTGAGATTCACTCAAACTTTCTACACCTTCTACAAAAGTTGCTTCAATCACATCTAGCTCATTTTCTTTTAACTGCTGTCCTACTTCCTGAATTACTTCATATATATGTGATAAATTCGCATCACAAGGTACATTTACTTCCACAACTGCAAATATATACTGTTTAGAATAATTAGTAATTGAACCAATATCACCATTACGAATAATATGTAATTGACCATTAGGATGTCTAATGCGGGTGGTTCTCAGTTCTATTGCTTCCACAGTACCCTCTACTGCTTTTTCTTCAGCTTTCCCAGCTTCAATATAATCACCTACCAAATAGTAATTTTCAAAAAGAATAAAAAAGCCACAAACTATATCATTAATTAATGTCTGTGCGCCTAAACCCACAGCAATACCCACAATACCAGCACCAGCTAAGATAGGAGTAGGATTAATATTAAGAATATAGAGAATAGAAATTGCAACACTAAAGTAGATAAAATATTGCAACAAACTCCGAAACAAAGGAATTAAAGTTAAACGTCTACTTTTTTGGACATCAGTTAAATTCTGGTTTTTTAACAGCACCTCCTCTAAAAGTAAATAAATCACCTCAAACATCACACGACTGAAAAAAATGATAGTGATGATTTGAATAATTTTGATACCAAAGGTAGCTAGTTTAGCTATTAACTGTATCTGCTGAACTACCAATGTTACTGTACAAACGTAAATCACAAATTCCAGACACCTTTTCAGAAAAGGAATCAGGTGTTGGAGACGATCATAAAATCTGAGTAGGTTTTCAGGACTCGAATATCTGACACTCAGAACATCGAGAGTATCAACAATTGCAGCTACCGCTTTGAGAATGAGTGATCCAACAGCAATAATCAGATAAATTCTTAGTGCAATATATAGATATTCTGAAACTACTGTGGGTAATTTGAGAAATTGGGTACAAGCAATAATTACCCATAACCAAATTCCACCTCTAATTCTCCGATTGAGTGCAGTAAAAAAAGCATCTATACTTTCATCATCGGCTGTATTTTGGTCTAAGTTCTTGGCGCGATTACTAGCTATTTTTAACCAATTTTTAATAACTCTCAAAGCTATAATTGCAGTAATTATAACACTAATACTTTGAGCAATACCAATTCCTAATGCCAGCCAAAATCCTGACGGAATACGACGAATCAAGGCTATTTTATATTGTTGTAGGTCTTCACCCTGATAGATAAGAAAACCATTCAAACCAACAGTTAAAACACACAATAATATGCAAATCAGCAACAATAAACCAGTAATATTGCGGCGCAGGATTTTGATTTTTATATCATCGCCATTCAAGATTGATAATCTAACCAATAGCTTAAATAACTTACCTACAAGCCATCTGAATATTATAAAAACAACTATTAAAATACTAACTTCAGCTAAAGTAATTAATATGTTCATAATCAGGGAATTTTAGTATTCTTCATGATGTCCAAATACCCAAATTTTCAAAAAATCTGGGTATATCCATAACTATTTTTTCAATTGTTGCTGTTTTGCTTAGGTTTGTATTTTTCTGGTTCTGTTCTTAACTCCACATACAGAGAATCAATACCCTCTTGCTCCAAAAGTTCCAAGATGGCTAAATTTAAGTTTCTCTCAGCATCAAAATACAAGTTATCATCATTCACAAATGCCATCAATTCAATTACGCGAGCATTCTTTTCAATGTTTTTGAAACGCACTGTACAGGAGGGAGAACAACCAGGAATAGATTTTGGTATTTGTTGAATAGCATCACAAATTCTCGCCGTTTGCTTGGCAGAAATACCATCAATTTTGAGAATTAAATTCAGTCCCCACTTTAATTCGTCTCCTGGATTTTGTGACCAATTTTCCACAATTCCAGAAATCATACGAGAATTGGGCATTTTCATAATAGAACCCCACTTAGCCAGATGCAGTGTTGTGGTTCTAAATCCAATATCGAGTATCTGTACAAAACCATCTACTCCTGCTATTCCTACCCAGTCACCTTCACGATACAGATTATCAGAGTAGATAATTACTGTACAAAACCAGTCATAAACAATATCTTTGAACAGTAAACCTAATGTGATACCAGCACCACCGAGTAAACCCACAAGTGCAGCAGCAGATTGTCCTAAAAAGATTTCACTGATCTTAATTACTAATACAATAATTGCAGCCGATTGAAAAATTTTCGGCATCAAAGGTCTGAGTAATTCATCAAGTTCAGTCTCGGTTTGCAGTACAATGTTAGCAATTAGTTGACCTAAGATTGACGAAGCACGATAAACAACATAACCAATTATAAAAATAACTATTAGGTTGATACTTTTACCAATAGTTTCGGTTAATTTAGGACCTAATTCCTCTGCAAGAATTTCTTTAGTTAGCCAAAATCCACCAATGAGAATTAACCAGTTTAAAGCAGGTTTAATAATGGCAATTAATTCATCATCAAGAGTGGTTTCTGTTTTACTTGTGAACTTCTCAATGGTTTTGATGATAACCGCTAAAAAAAATCTTCTTAATGTTTGTGTCAGAGTCAATATGACAATAACAGCAGCTATTTTCCCAATGGGAAAACTAGAGTAATCAATACTTTTTAATGCGTTTAATACAGCGTTCATTTGTACCTTTTTTTGGGCTAAGTCAAATAGCAGGTTTGATTAAGTGACAATGAAATATATCATAAGTAAATGATCAGCACTCAAAATTTTATTAAAATTACATAAAACTACAGAGATATCTGATATGTTCTGTAATCTCGATTTATGAGTGCTGACATTAGCCTTATTTAAGCTGACACAAAATTAATCCAAACCATCCTTTTTCATCTGTCCAAGTCTCGATGGTATTTAATCCTTTGCTTTCTAGTTGTTGTGATATAACCTTTAAATCAAACTTGCGAGAAATTTCTGTTAATATACTTTCTCCCGCTTCAAAAAACACTTTTAAATCCAATGCTGCTAAATTTACCCAATGGCTTTTTTCACAGTGTAAATACATTTCAATTTGATTTTCAACGTGATTATAAATTGCTTGATGTTTAAACAAACTGATATCAAAATCACCTTGAAAACGCCAATTCAAATGAGAAAGCATATTCAAATTAAAAGCAGCAGTCACACCTTGACTATCGTTATAAGCAGCTTCTAAAATATCCTTGGGTTTTTGTAAATCAATACCCAACAAAAAGTAATCACCAGTTTGTAAAGTCTTGGCAATTTGATTTAAAAAACTATCGCATTCGTAAGGGTTAAAATTCCCTAATGAACTTCCCAAAAAGAACAACATCCGCGACTGTAAATAGTTGGTTTCTAAATGCACCAATGCTTGATCATAAGTTCCTAATAAACCGTGAACTGTAATATCAGGATATTTTTCCTGTAACTGTAAAACGCTAGTTTTGAGAATACCCCCACTCACATCAATAGGAAGATAGCGACAATTATCAGCTATTTTTTGATAAGCATTTAATAGAAGTTGTGTTTTTGTAGAACTTCCACTTCCTAATTCTATCAACTCACAACAATTTGTAATTTCTGCTATTTCCTCAGCATATTGTTGTAAAATTGATGCTTCTGTACGAGTAGGATAATATTCTGGTAACTCACAAATTTCCTCAAACAACAAAGAACCACGATCATCATAAAAATACTTTGGTGGTAAAGTTTTTGCCTTTTTACTTAATCCTGCAATCACATCTTTACCATCAATAGCTAACTCTTGATAATGATGATCTAAAACTGTTAAAATGTGTGGATTTAATGTTTCTGAAATCATGTTGAATGTCCTGAGAAATTAACTATTAAATTAACCATTGACAAGTTTTTGAGATTTTTCAAACTGTCACCTGTCACCTGTCACCTGTCACCTAATCTAAACTTTCGGCAATTCTAAAACCAACGTGTTGATAGAAAAAAGGACGAAACCAATTTCTATAACATCGTAAAGCCATAGTACCATTTGTTGCCCAAGAACCTCCTAACATCATTTGATGTTTATTATCAAAAAATGGCGCGGATTGATCTTCATACAGATAATGGGTTTGAAATCCTGGTAAGGGGTAGAATGTGCTAGATAACCATTCCCAAACATTACCACGTAAATCAGAAAGTCCAGATTTTCTATGATCTGAAAACATCCCTACAGGAGAAGGTGAAACATATTTTAAGTTGAGATTATAGTCATTTTCTAAACTATTGTTCTCAGAAAAAATTAAGGCTTGATTCCATTCTGCTTCTGTCATTAAACGAGTATTACCACCTTGCCAACGACAGTAAGCCATTGCTTCATAATAATTGACTTCTACAGGCCAATCTAATGGTAAATCTATTTCGTCGAAGGTGGCACGATAACGACATTTACCATTATTTGCTAATATCCAAAATTTGGGATATTGTACATTATATAATTCCTTCCATTGCCATGATTCAGTATCCCAATATTCTAATTTTTCATAACCACCAGCTTTGACAAATTCTAAAAATTCGCCATTGGTAATTAAATTCTGACTAGCTAAAAATGGTTTAACTTCTACTTCTAAATTGCCATATTCACTATCCCAACCGAAAGTTAAGTCATCATCTTTTTTACCTAATCTAACTACACCACCGGGAATTTCTATCATTTTATTTTCAGGAGTTTTCCCATGTGTCGGTGCATAATTCCAATCTTGGGGGCGGCTTAATTTATTAACAGGTAATTGACGCAATAACATGGATGAAGTTTCAAAATGAATGCGACTATGTTCAATCCCCATTAATAAAGCCCATAGAGGATGTTGTTGATCTATAGGCAAATTTAAAGGTGTATTTTTGATGATGTTAGTAATTGTGGTTTTAGCTTTTTCTCGATATTCCCAAACATCATCTACATCAGGCCAGTTTATATCTTTTGTTGCTGATTCTAGTTCATCTGGTGTTTCTGGATCAACACCGACTTCAAACAGAATTTCAAATTGGGAATTTATGGGATTTTCTAATAAACCAACCCGAATTAATTTGTTGATGTAAAAAACTGCGGAATGTCCGAGATAAAAGATTAATTTGTTTCTTAAAGGATCAGTATTGAGGTAGAATGTATCTTTACTAATCAAACTCTTGAGTAATTTTTCTTCAGTTTCCCAAGAATTTTCAAAATAATTTAATAGCTGTTCGACAGTACAATTATCAAGCTGAGGAACTTGATTAAAAAGTAGCTGCTTGGGCTTTGTAATGGTCTGCATGGTATTAGATTTTTTCTCTTACCTGGTAGTATGCACATTTTTTCAATGTATTCTTAATTAAACCATATCGGTGGATTTTTGGGTAACTTAATCAAAATTTAACGATTTACGCCGTTTTACTAAAGAAACATTAAGATATCTGTTTTTATCTAACAAATATTATTAATATAATCAGATTTTATATTACTATTGACCTTAAAATTTCTGAGTTTCACAACTATATACGTAGAAGAAGGTCAAAAATTTTGTAATTTGATAGGTAAAATATATGGGTTACCGAGTACGTGGACTTGTTCTGGCAAGTGTAGGCCGAAGGCATAGGGAAGAGGGAAGAAGAGAGTTTTTAATGTTGCTGCTGTTATTTTTTCAAAATTGGGATGCTCCAACAAAAACGGTCTTCTCCCTCCTACTTCCGTTAAAAAATATAGTGGGAATTAAGCACCAATTAAAACTATGACCTTCTTCTTCTCCTGCGTCTAGTTTCTTGTTTATTAATTGGTAAAGGTACTACTTCCGCTTCGCTACTTTCCCTCGCAACACGAATTAATAATGCACAAGCTACCAAACTAGAAATCATGGAATTACCACCATAACTAAACATAGGTAAAGGTAAACCTGTAGTGGGTAATGCACCTGTCGCTACACCAATATGTAGTAATGATTGACCAATGACTATAACCGTAACACCAATTGCCACCAAGCGATGAATGATATCTTTAGTTTTCATGGCTACAATAAATCCTAAAGTTGCAAATGCAGCCAATAGTAACAACAGTAAAATACTACCAACAAAACCAAATTCTTCGGCAAAAACTGCAAAGATAAAATCCGTATCTTGAATTGGTAAATAAAATAATTTTTGTTGAGAAAGACCAAATCCAGCCCCCCAAGTTTGACCAGATCCTACTGCTAATAAACTTTGTACTAACTGATAGCCGTCACCTGTAGGATCAGCCCAAGGATTAAGAAAAGACATCACTCGACGACGTTGATATTCTTTGATAGAAATACTCAGTAATGCTAGTAAAATTCCACCTAAAGCTGTTCCCCCTAAATATTTATAAGGTATACCTCCTGCTAAGGCAATTAACCAAATTGTCATCCCACAAAGTGCTGTTGTACTTAGATTTGGTTGGGCAAGAATTCCTAACAATACCAAACCAAACATTGCTAACCATGCTATGCGAATTTTCCAACTTAATTTATCCCACCGTCCAAATAATCTGGCACTTTGTAAAACTAAAAAAGGTTTGATTAATTCTGATGGTTGAATGGGAACTGGTCCTAATGCAATCCAACGAGCAGAATCAAAAGCTTTTTTCCCCAATCCGGGAACTAGAGTCACAAAAATTAACCCTAAAAAAATCATAAAAAACCAATGAGAACCCCCTAAAATTTTGTTGAGGGGTAAATTAACAATGATATTGAAAATAACCAGTGAAACTAATACCCAAATAACTTGGCGCTTAAAATAATACATTCCATCCCCTTGGCGCTCATCTGCTACGGGATATGAGGCAGAAAAAAGCACTACTAAGCCCACCAATAACCAAACCAGGGTTAACCAGCGTAATACACGGGCTTCTAATGCCCAAGTAGAAACAGAGGGATCAAAAATCGGAATTAATTGACGTAAATTCACAATGTGTTACAAGCTAGAAAAATTACACAGATTTAGTTTAAGATACTCTGTAAAGTTGCGATCGCCTAAAAACCAGAAATATTTTTTATCATAGTTAATTTTGTGACATCTAAGATGAAATCTTATCAACAATTTATCAGGGATATCTGCAAAAACTTTTCCATCTCTCAGATAGAAAAGTATTTATTTCGTCCCTATCTACTCACTACAGTGCTTTCTCTAGGATTATGGCAGATAGGAGCTTGGACAACTCTAGAATTGTTAGGATTTAATTTACCGTTTAATATGCGTACTCATTTGTCTAATCAGACTTGGGATGAACGTATAGCTGTGATTGCTATTGATGATCAAACTTTAGCTAAATACGGAAAATTTCCCATCTCCCGCCATCACTACACTCAATTATTAGAAACTCTCGCCGCCTCACCCCCTGCTGCTATCGGTTTTGATATTTTGTTTTCTGAACCTACTATTGATGATCAAAACCTAGCAGACGCTATGGAATTTAGTGGTAATGTCGTCTTGGCGATCGCCCCTAGTTTACAACAAAAAATTCTCCGTCCAGTTCCTGAATTAGATCGGGTGACACTTAAAGGCCATATCGCTAGTAATGCTGACTTAGATGGAATTACCCGTCAATCTTTTATTTATATAGATAACGTTCCAGCTTTTAGTATTCAATTATTACAAACATACAACTATAGTTTACAATCTACTATTATACCCAATGCTTCAACATCTCAGACATCCATAATTAATATTCCCAAATCACAATCAAAAACTCCACTTCAATCTATCTGGATTAATTGGATTGCTCCCACCAAAAAATTTCCTACCTATTCTTTAGTTGATGTCCTTGAAAATAAAATTGATACCAAGCAATTTAAAGATAAAATCGTCCTAGTCGGTTTAACAGCAACCGCAGCAAATGATCCTTTAAAAACCCCTTTTGAACAAATACCTCCAACATCAGGTGTATATTTACACGCAGCCGTAGTGGATAATTTACTCAATCAGAGAACCCTGCAAAAATTACCTTGGCAAATAGAGATTTGCATACTATTAATAATTGGCTGTAGTTCTAGCATTATCCTGATTCAATTAAAACTCTATCAACGTCTTTTTCTACTACTATTAATGCCATTAACCTGGTTTAGTATCTCCGTTTTCACTCTAACTAAGTTTAATTTTTTCTTACCCACCGTTGCCCCTATTAGCACCATTTTAATAGCAGCTTTTACTGTCCAGTGGCAAGAACAAAAAGAAAAACAACAATTAATGAGCTTATTTGCTCGTCATGTTGCCCCAGAAACAGCAAATTTAATTTGGGATCATCGTTCAGAAATTTTTCAAAATGGTACATTAGCAGCCCAAGAAATGGTAGCTACAGTTTTATTTAGTGACATTCGTAGTTTTACTACTATTTCTGAAGGTATGAAACCAACAGATTTATTAAGTTGGTTAAATTACTATCTCTCAGCTATGGCTGAATGTGTACATAAATATAATGGCGTTGTAGATAAATATATTGGTGATGCAGTCATGGCTGTATTTGGGATTCCTTTTCCTCATCATCATGCAGATAAAATTGAAAAAGATGCTATTAATGCAGTATCAGCAGCCATTTCTATGCAGGAAAGATTAATAACATTAAACCAAGAATTAGAACTGTTAGGAAAACCTAGAATTTACATCGGTATCGGTATTCACACAGGTTTAGTTGTTGCTGGTAGTATTGGCGGATCAGAAAGGTTAAATTATTCGGTTTTAGGTGATGCTGTCAATATCGCCGCCCGGTTAGAACAACTTAATAAAAATATTCAGCAAGATAACCCTTATAGTATATTAATTAGTGAGACAACTTTTCAACTTGTTAAAAACTATTTTGTCACTCAAAAAGTAAATCAGATTCAATTACGTGGACGTGAAAAAATAACGATGATTTATGCAATTAGAGGTTATAAAATTAATAATTTGAATCATGGAGAAAGAATAACGAACCGCAGAGGTACAGAGTTCACAGAGAAACAATAATAAGATATCTCTATAACCAGATGACTGGATTAAAGATTTTACTTCTCTATCTAATGAGTTTAAAATAGAAGTAATAGAAGAATTTTGAAAATTTTTAATGGAGTTAATCTCAATTGATTCAGGATCACCTTTCACAACTTTGATCAGCAGCGATCGCTTACCCATGAGATCGCATTTAATAATAGTTAAGGAAGTACAAGATAAATTTAATTTTCGATGATGTTCAGTATTGTCATAACGAAAAATTAGATTATTTTCTGAATTTATATATTGATAGCTATACATTTTTCGATCTATGGAGATTTCAACATAGACAAATTCTCGAAAATGCAGCAAAGAATTATCTTGAAAATCAATTTTTCCTCTGATCAAGCCTTCATACATTCCTCTCTTTTCACTTTCAATCTTGAATATTTTGACAATTTCTGAAGATTCAATTAAAAGCTGAATCTGCTGAAAATAATCTTCAATTAACAAAATCAATCTCCTCTATAGACTCTTTCATTTGTTGCAAATGTGTCAACATTCGAGATTCACCAATCCATTCATCAAAATCAAAATTATGGGATAATTCATCATTATTAAAGCGGTTTATAAATTCCTTTGTTGATAATTGATACTTAGTTTCAAATTCTAGAATTCGTTCTTCTGTTCTTTTTATTCCTGCTATTACACTTTGTAATCTTTCTGATAAAGCACTTTCAATAATTCGTCGGAGGGAATCTGGATCTTTTGATCTGAGTTTGAGTTCAGCCATTATTTTTTTCTCTTCTGATACAATCTTGAAATCGTTTTTTGGCGGCTATATGAAGTGCATCTTTTTTATTGGCAAGAGCTAACCAAAAACCTGTATCAACTATGATCATATTTTTGATTAAGTTCACGGTCTAAGTAGTTTTTATAGTTTTTAGAGAGGTCTGTTTCAGCTTCTATACAACCGATAAAGTCTGACCAGTCTTGCAAGGAATTTTCTGAGGATTTGTGTTGATTTAGAAGATAGCGTTTTTTCAGGACTTCTACGAGTTCGATTATGATTTGTTGTGCATCGGGAGGAAGAGACTCAATATCTTGTTGAATTGTATCTAAGTTCATAATCTGATTTTGCTGTTTCTCTGATTATATTTTAGCAACAAATGTTTTTACCAAACCAATCAGATAACGTGCGTTACATTTCATTAACGCACCCTACAGGATTGGCTGGGCTGCTGGTTAAATCTTACCAATGAGCTTGTCATATTCTGCGTGAGTTCCAATCCAAAACCAAGAAATACCGCTTTCTACCTCAACTCCTAAAGCCCGATATTCTAATCCTGCTCGAACTGACCAGTATTTTTTACCAATTTTCTTGAAGTGTAATGATGGATGAGATGGATCAGCTTTCAAAAGTTCGTAACACTGATCTGCTGTTTCCTGAACTTGAGGGGGCAAATCATCATAGCATTTCCAAAATCTTCGCGTTGTGTAGTGCATCAAATTTCTCGGCAATGTCCCGCTTTAAACTCTGCGATCGCTTCTTCTGCTAAAGCCTCCAGTTTACCGTCTGCGATGTCTTGTTCTAGCTGCTCATCCCAACGCTGGTAGTCTATGTCTAATATCCATTGCCGGATCTGCTGAAACTGTTCTGGTGGAAGCGTCAGAATAGCTGCTTCAATTTGTTCAATGGTTGACATATCAAGTGATAGTTTTTTGACTTCAATTAGATTATAGCTTTATAGAGAGGAGCAATTCTAATTTTTACCCTTTTAATTTCACCCCTACTAGCCAGATCCCTATGCCTAATTATATAAGACCTAATGTTTCTGGAGGTACATATTTCATCACACAAGTCACTTATCAAAGAGAATCTTGGCTTTGTACTGATATAGGGAAAAAATCTCTCCGAGAAGCAATAGAAAAGGTAAGGGAAAAATATCCTTTTTGTATTGATGCTTTTGTTTTATTACCTGATCATTTTCATTGTTTGTGGACTTTACCCCCTGATGATAAAGATTTGTCCGTGAGATTGCGCTTAATTAAAACTTATGTTACTAAACATTATGGACAAGAATTAGGGATTAATCGAGAGGTTTCTAAATCACGACAAAAGCGACGAGAAAGCAACCTTTGGCAACGTCGGTTTTGGGAACATTTAATTCGGGATGAACGGGATTTTGAGCTACATTGTGATTATATTCACGATAATCCGGTTCGACATGGATTCTGTGAAAATCCCCAAGATTGGAAGTATTCCAGTATTCATCGGTTTATCGCTCA
>RDXV01000064.1 GCA_004292695.1 Nostocales cyanobacterium
GGGAGCAGGGGGAGCAGGGGGAGCAGGGGGAGAAAAGATTTTTACCAATGCCCCATTCTAAATTCTAAATTCTAAATTCTAAATTCTAATGAATTACCAATTACCTATTCTGTTATTTTTAAGTTCAAGTTTATTAACTGGATGTTTTGGTTATCCCCGGATATTAACTTATCCTTTTGATCCTGGTGGACGGACTTTGAATAGTTTGGCTTCGGAATCAAATCCCCAAATTTCGGGTAGGTATATTGTTTTTACTACTAATCGTCGCGGCACTCAAGATATCTATATGTTTGATTATGTTACCCGCAGTTTAGTAGATTTACCAGGTTTAAATTCTTTTGATAGTATTGCTGATTTTCCTTCTGCTAGTGCAGATGGTCGTTTTATTGTCTTTTTGGCTAGTCGTCAGGGACGATCTGGTATTTTTCTTTATGATCGAGAAACACGACAGTTAAGAAATTTGACTGCTAATTTGGCAACGGAAATCCGTAATCCTACTATTAGTGCTGATGGTAACAGAATTGCTTTTGAGTTTAATAATAATGGGCAGTGGGATATTTTACTTTATGATCGTTTTGGTCAAAAATTGAATATCCCATCTTCCTGATCAATTTTCCAGTTGTTGAACTGATTCAATTAGCGATCGCACTTGTTCAGTACCTTCCGATGGTTCAAAGGATAGGGGAAATTTACCTCGGACGAGCATTCTTAAACCCAGGGGCGCTATACTCATTAGTCCTTTGAGATCCCGAAAATAATTACCCACTACTTGGATTCCAAATTGCCGTTCATCAATCCAACCTCCTGCTTTTACTAATTCGATTAATACTTTGCGGTGACGAATTGAGCGACTATCACTAGCTTGTTTGCGATCTAGAATTTCTTGTTTTATTTTTGTGATTTGTTCCAGGGGTGCTACTTCCATTGGACAAACTGAGTCACAGTATAAACAGCGTGTACAACCCCAAACTCCTTGGGTATCTTTGTTGTAATTTTCTAAGCGATTTTCTGTTTCATTGTCACGGGAATCTGCTATCATACGATATGCTTTGGCTAAAGCATGGGGACCGGCAAAATTAGGGTTAATTTCACGGGCGTTACATTCTGAATAACAAGCACCACACATAATACAATTACCAGTTTGATTGAGGAGTGATCGCTCTTCTGGTGTTTGTAAAAATTCTCTTTCTGGTACTTGTCGTCCTGCTGTACTTATATAAGGTGCAACGGCTTCTAAATTATCCCAAAAACTGCTCATATCCACTACTAAATCTTTAATTACTGGCATATTCCCTAAAGGAGCAATTGTGATTTCTGGGATGGTATGATTTGTATTTGGCAAGGATGTTTTTTCTATTCTGGCTATTTCACTACCTACATTTTCCTTACAGGCTAAAGCTGAACGTCCATTAATTCGCATTGAACAGCTACCACAAATGGTATTGCGACAGTTTTTCCTAAATGCTAATGTTCCATCCTGTTCCCATTTAATCCGATTGAGACAATCCAAGATTGTGTTTTCTGGTTCTACCTGTAAGGGATAGCTTTGAACTACAGGTGTAGAATTTTGTTGCTGGCGAATAATCTTAAAAATAACTTCCATTATCACTAACTAGATTCCTAAATTGCTTTAATTGAGCCAAAATTCATCCCATGAGTCTGGTGTCACGGATGATTCTAGTTCATCACCATTAAAATTCTAGTCATAGATTTGCAGTTAGTGGAATTTATCTTTCTGAACCATACCGCGATAAAGATGTGGTGATTATTTTCTCTGCTTTCACTTTATCTGGGTTAGCAAACTCATCTGTAAGCGTATTTAGGAATTACTGAATAAATGTAAAACCTAGATAAATCAAAGGTGTGAGGCTATTTAATGGGAAAGAAAGTGCAAGGTTTTGAGTAGTATCAGCCTCAATTGCTTGTAGAAGATTGGAGTTGATACTACGACAAAATACAAAAAACTCCTTGATATCCTTGATATCCTGACTCCTTGTTCTCCTTTATCCTCATGACCAGACTTGCAAGAGGATTCCCTATATAGAAGTGTTAATTTTAGAGACGAATTTTCTGGCGATCGCCATTAAGCAGGAGATAGATGTGGTAAATTAATTTCTCTGCTATGTCGAAATGGATGGTGATCTCAGATATTTTGCCTTTCACCAATAAACCTGGTAAAAAGTCCCTGGATTTTCTGTTGGTTCTCCATCAAGAAAACCCTATTGTCAGTCATTTCCTCAACATTGCTGGCCTCAATTATATGAATTTTTATAAAAACTGCGACTTGAGAGTCATGATCAGATCATCCACCAAGGAAAATCTCCCGCACTTTTTCCCTGTCTATTGTCAGCGATCAGAAAAAAATTTATTTTTGAAGTGAATTTTAAATTAAACAAATATTTTGCTATTATTAATCCATGATAGTATTTAATATGAAATTAGGAATTCACAAAACCAGTACCAAAGGCTGTAGAATTACAGCAGGTACTGACTTGTTGATTCATAATGTAGGGACATGAAAATTCAAGTCTCTATGGCAAGACAAAAGGGTGTGTGTTTGTAAGACCATAAGCAAATACTATACTGTCCTCATCTCTAGTTGAAGAGTGGATCTAAGTCCAAAAATCAATGGCAAGAAAAGGATAGTCAAAAAGTGAAAAACCTGCTATTTATAGTATCTACGACTTTTTAGGAGTAGAACTAACATGATTTGTAAAGGTTGCTTAAAAATAAACCACTACAACAACGCCAAAAGATAAAATACATCTCGTTTTTATGGCGAATGATGGTTAAAAGTGCCGTAAAATCAATGGCAGAAATTTCTGTGATCACCAGGTTCTCTAAATTGATATAGACCACCATCTATGGAGATACCAGGGTTGATCTGATGAGCAGGAATTCACGCCTCACCCCACAGTCTTTAGTAGCCTTGTATATTGGCGAAATAGCCAAGAAAAACTAGGCTGCAAAAATGTTCAGTTTGAAGAGATTAAGGAAGTTTTGAGCATAATGACTGAAACTGCAACCGCCGAATATCCATTATTGACTGGAAAAGCACTACTCAATAAAGTTAAAGAGCTTTCCCATTTACCACGCAGAGAAAGAGCTAAACAGTGCGGCTATTACACAGTAACCAAGAATAAGCAAGTACGTGTTAATCTGACTGATTTTTATGATGCTTTATTGGCAGCTAGAGGCATTCCTCTCAGCCCAGAATCTCCTAAAGATGGTCGTGGTCGTGAACCGACATATCGAGTCAGTGTTCATCAAAATCGTCAAATTGTCATTGGTGCTACCTATACAAAAGCAATGGGTTTAAAACCCGGCGATGAATTTGAAATCAGACTTGGTTACAAGCACATTCACTTAATTCAATTAGGTGAAGGCGACAAAAAACTAACTTCTTCAGATGTAGATGCTGATGAAGCTGATTTAGAAGGTGATGAGGATTAAATTTCTCTAGCAAGTAGGGGTAAGTTATTGAGTAAATTTTGATTGGCTTGTCCCTACTACTACAAACTGTATGGTTTAATATATGATTTGTAGTTTGAGGCTTTATTAACAACACAAAATAAGTTTTCAGATTTTGCACTTAGGAGCAACAAATTCTGGTAGGGTTTGGGAAGATTCCCAAAACTTACTATTTTATTTGTCTGCCTATCGTGACTTTACCATCATTTTCTGTCTCATTTATTGAGTCATCGTTAAACACATTACTGGCGTTTCTAAATAATTCGCCAGTAGTGTTAGTCATTTTGGCTTTTTTTCTGGTTTGGGTAACTGCTTGGTTGCCTGTTGCTGTCATATCTGCCTTATTTTTGAATTTGAAATTGCAGATTAACAAATCTTTACAGCCAGAGCAAAAAATACCTTTATTAGTTTCTCTTTATTTATTAGCCCCTGTGATTATTTGGGGTTGCCATTGGTTAGGTTTTGGATCTTTTGCCGATGATGGTTTAATTACGAACATTTCTATTTTTAGTTCTTTATTTCTAGGTTTGGGTTTAGGTATTTTGGGACTGGTGATAGTGTTTACCTGCCAAATTTGGTTAGGTTGGTGCTATTTAGAAACCTCCAAACTCAAATCAATTCCCAGTATTTTGCTATCAATTTCTCTAGTAGCTTTGTTTGTGGGAGGGATAGAAGAGTTAGTTTTTCGAGGTTTTTTACTCACTACTTTAGAAAAAGATTACTCAATTTGGTTAGCGGCGATCGCCTCTAGTGTGATATTTGCTGTACTCCATTTAGTTTGGGAACAAAAAGAAACCATACCTCAATTACCTGGTTTGTGGTTAATGGGTATGGTTTTAGTTGTTGCTAGGTTAGCTGATAGTAATAACTTAGGGATAGCTTGGGGACTTCATGCAGGATGGATATGGGCGATCGCCACCATAGACACAGCAGAATTAATTACCTACACCGGGAAAGTATCAGAATGGGTAACAGGTAAAAACAAAAAACCCCTAGCTGGTGTAACCGGGGTTTTCTGCGTCTTGATGACAGGATTAATTTTGTGGTGGAGATAGGTGATAGGTGACAGGTGACAGGGAACAGGGAACAGGGAACAGGGAACAGGGAACAGGTGACAGTAAAAGTCTTTTTTTTTCCCACCACCCCACCACCCCACCACCCCACCACCCCACCACCCCACCACCCCATCACCTAACTACCAACACCGGGTATCAACCTTTTTAAAGCACGATGAGCGACATCAGCATAACGCAGTTCACCGCAGAGAATTTTACCCATAGTTGTCGCCCCAGAGGGACGTTTAACACCAACTTTGTAGCCAATAGCGGGAAAACGATAAAATGCAGCGGCTAACTTTTGCGCCCAGGCCATATCATGACCCCATTGTTCACTCATAGCATGAGTGTAATTTTCTAAAGCGTTAACATCACCAGCGATCGCATCACTAATAAATTGAGCAGCTAAAAGACCACTAAAAATAGAAGGACGGATACCTTCAGCGGTAAATGGATCAACTACACAAGCAGCTTCACCGGCTAAAACCGCATTTTGGGTATGTAACTTTTGTTGCCCATTCCATAAAGATATAGGATGACCAAACTGTTTACCTGTAGTCAGGTCTACGTTAAAAAGTTGACAATATTCAGCTAGTATTTTCTTAAAATCTTGAGGTTGACCGCCGATAAACGTACCCACACCCAAAGAGTAACCATCTGCTTTAGGGAAGTTCCAAATATAACCGTTTTTAACTAAACCAAATTCAAAATGTGCGATGTTTTTGTCAACCACATCTGCGGCAACTTCAGCTTCTAAAGCTCCTGCTAGTTGGCGTTTACGGTTGTTAAAGCCTAACCATTTTGCTACTTGACCTTTAGCACCATCAGCAGCGATTAAATATTTACCTGTGAATGATTCATTGGCAGTGTTGACTTGCCAGTGATCGGTTTTAAATTCTATACTGGTAGCTTCTGTATTATCTCGTAGTTCTGCCCCTTGGGTTTGAGCTTGCTTAATTAGAAAGTGATCAAATACATCTCTTCTTACCATCCAAACTGGCTCTTTGATATCCACTTTTGCTTCTACAGGATCTTCTAGTTTCCAGGTAAAGCGAAAACTGTCTACTTTCACGGAGATAGCGGGACTAAAATCAAAGTCAAACCATTGGGCAACTACTGGTGATACACCACCACCACAGGGTTTATATCTAGGCAAGGATGCTTTTTCTAGGACTAATACTGAGTGTCCGCGCTTGGCTAAATGATAAGCTGCTGTTCCTCCTGCTGGACCAGCACCGATGATGATGGAATCGTACATGAAAATAGGGAATAGGGAATAGGGAATAGGGAGAGCAGGGGAGGCAGGGGAGGCAGGGGGAGCAGGGGAAGAAAAGATTTTTACCAATGCCCAATGCCCAATGCCCCATGCCCAATTTAGACAGTAGTGATGTCTTTTTCTTTTTCTGCTAATAAGTCGTCTATTTTAGCAGTGTATTTGTTAGTTAATTTTTGCACTTCGTCTTGTAAGTCTCTGGACTCATCTTCGGAGATTTCCGCAGCTTTTTCTTGTTTACGAATTGAGTCGAGAGCTTCACGGCGGATGTTGCGAATAGCGACTTTGCCATCTTCTGCGTACTTAGCAGCAAGTTTAACTAATTCTTTACGGCGATCGCTAGTTAAAGGGGGAATATTCAAGCGAATTACAGAACCATCATTACTGGGGGTTAAGCCTACATCTGACATCGAGATGGCTTTTTCAATAATATTCAAGCTGCCTTTATCGTAGGGCTGAATGAGTATTGTTGTTGCATCGGGTGTACTGATGTTGGCTAGGGATTTTAAGGGTGTAGGTGTACCGTAATATTCCACCTGTACCTTATCTAATAAGCTTGAGTTAGCGCGACCAGTACGGATGGTGTTAAAATCCCTTTGAGTAGCTTCAACGCTACTTTTCATTTTATTAGACGCTTCATCTAATTTCACAAGAACCTCCCACAAGAGTGCCAATAGATTCTCCCATTACGGCACGGTGAATGTTTCCTCGCACCGTGAGGTCAAAGACCAGAATGGGAATATTATTTTCTTTACATAAGGCAATTGCGGTACTATCCATGACTCGCAAATCTTGAGCCAAAACATGGGTGTAGGTAAGGGTGGTGTAACGCTTGGCTTGAGGATTTTTGGCGGGATCTGCGTCGTAAATGCCCTCTACTTTGGTGGCTTTGAAAATCACTTCCGCATCTATTTCTGCGGCTCTGAGAGCCGCTGTTGTGTCTGTGGTGAAGAAAGGATTTCCTGAACCTGCACCAAAAATTACCACCCGTCCTTTTTCTAGGTGACGGATGGCACGACGACGAATGTAAGGTTCTGCTAATTCCTGCATTGCGATCGCTGTTTGGACGCGGGTTTGTATGCCTATCCTTTCTAGCGAGTCTTGTAGCGTCATGGCATTCATGACTGTGGCGATCATGCCTACATAGTCGGCTGTGGCTCTGTCCATTCCTAATGATGCGGCTTTTACGCCTCTAAAAATGTTGCCGCCGCCCACGACTATGGCGACTTGAACACCAGTGGCTACTACCTCTGCCAACTCTTCGGCTATTCCCTTGACTACTTCTGGATCAATGCCATAGCCCATGTTGCCCATCAAGGCCTCACCGCTCAGTTTAAGTAAAACCCGTCGGTAATTCGTTCCCATGAAGTTACGCTTTATCAAATAAGTTGCAATTGCCTCCAATTTAAGATAGCAGCACAGCGACCATCTGTGTCTATCTTCTGGTTTATTTCCGCCATATTAATGGTGTTCCTACCTGTGGAGTTTGGCTGGGGTTAATTTCTGTTCCAGCTAATAAGTTAGCGATCGCATTTTTTAAATAATCGTTCCCTGTAGCTGATGGATCTTGGGAATGATCGTCAATTTGCCCTTTATATCTTAAAATTCCTTGGTTATCAATCAAAAATGCGGTTGCTGTGGTTGTGGTCCCAAAACTACGTGTGACATCTTGGGTAGTGTCCCACAGGTAAGGAAAGTTTAATTGATGGCGATCGCCAAACTTTTTCATATTCTCAAAATTTAAACCAGAACTACTATCTTCGCTTGGTTGATCTGGTTTACTATTTAAACCTATAAGTGTAAATCCTTGCCGATAAAATTCTGATTGAATATTTTTGAGTCGGTCTATATATTTTTCTACATAAGGACATTCATTGTACATAGAAACGACACAAACTGATTGTAAATCATCTAAATAACGGCTCAGATGGTGTACTCTTTCATCTGTTCCAGGTAATTCAAAATCTGGTGCATAACCACCTATAGGAGTATTAATTGTTTCTAGTGTGTTCATACTTTTTCGTCTGAGGGAACTATGCAAAAAAATTCTACTGTGAGCATTTTCTTTTCAGTATAAACCTAAGTCTAAGTATTTAGTTAGTATTGAATTTTATTCTAAATTTTTGATTTTTCGATCAAAATTTTGTGAAAATGTGCTTTATTAACCGTTTTCAGTTGTTACAAGTATCAGATACAAGTAGTAATGATTATTACTCAGTTGATACATAGCTGAGACACTTTAGTATCATACTTGAGGAATTACTTACAAATTTGATCGGTTTTCAGTTACTACCCCTATTTTTTACTTCATAATTATTTTAAAGTCTTATGTTCAATTGATAAATTGATAAATGGCAAACTTAACACACTTACTTCCATCTGCTCAAACCTGGATGTGGCAAAATTTCCCTATCAGTTATCAAACTCAGGGAGATACAGGGCCTGCTGTAATTTTAGTACATGGGTTTGGTGCATCCTGGGGACATTGGCGTAAAAACATACCCTTTTTAGCAGAAAATTTCCGCGTTTATGCTATTGACTTAATTGGCTTTGGCGGATCAGCTAAACCAGCACCAGGGGAAAAAATCGAATACACATTAGAAACTTGGGGACAGCAAGTAGCTGATTTTTGTCGGGAAGTGGTGAAAGAACCTGCTTTTTTAGTAGGTAATTCTATTGGTTGTATTGTTGCGTTACAAGCTGCTGTAATTGCGCCAGATATGGCATTGGGAACAGCTTTAATTAATTGTTCTTTGCGCTTATTACATGATCGTAAACGCTTAACATTACCTTGGACTAAACGAGTTGGTGCGCCAATTTTACAAAAATTTCTATCTGTTGAGGCTATAGGTAATTTCTTTTTTAATCAACTTGCAAAACCCAAAACAGTTAAAAAGATTTTATTACAGGCTTATGCAAATTCAGAAACAGTTACAGATGAGTTAGTAGAAATATTAATGAAACCAGCGGGTGATCCTGGTGCTGCTGCGGTTTTTTTAGCTTTTACAGCCTATTCAAGTGGACCATTAGCAGAAGACCTATTACCGATTTTATCTTGTCCAGCGATTATTTTATGGGGAACGGCTGACCCTTGGGAACCTATTAATTTAGGTCAAGAGTTAGCCAAATTTCCCCAAGTTCAAGAATTTATCCCCTTAGAAGGTGTGGGACATTGTCCCCAGGATGAAGCACCGGAGTTAGTAAACCCAATTTTACAAGATTGGATTAACAAGCTACGTGGTTAAAACAATTAAATTGCTTATCGTCGGCGGTATCCACCACCCCAACCCCAAGGACCGCGCCAGGGACCGCCCCAACCACCACCACCCCAGGGACCACGCCAGGGGCCACCCCAGGGACCACCCCAGGGACCACCCCAACCACCACCGCCCCAGGGACCACCACCCCAGCCGCGACGGTTGCCACCAGATAAAAGCTGTTGTTCTTCGTCGTTGGTAATATCCTGTATTAAATCGGATGTGATGTTTTGTTCAGACATAATTGTTAGCCTCAATTAATGTTATCAAGCTATACTTTTTTATAGAATTAATAAGATTAATTTCAATGACTCCTGAGTGAGAAAAATGGTTTAAAAAAATATATTTAAAATATATCTTTTGACTGAAAAAAATGATCCAGGAGATAAGAATTATATGGTTTTAAGATTTTTATACAAATAAATTCTTTTTTCCTGAACCATTGCTATTTAATAGCCTAAAACATCAGGTAGTTAATACCCATAGGTGTAACGGAAATTCATGTAGGGCATAGAATCTTCGTAGGAGTTAGAATTGCAACATTTAGGAGGTTGACAACAGGGAGAACAACGCCCAGATCCTCCTAATATTAATTCCTGTTCTGCTGTCGTTAATTCTTGAAAGTTAGATTCTAATAAAATTGGGTTTAACATCTTGAATTACCTCACTTAATTTGTTAGATGTTTAATGTTCAGGTAATAGGAAAATTTACAGTTAAATAAAATCAAGATTACCAATATTACCTGTCATCTTTATAATATAGAAATTGCAGATATTCATTAATTCATCTTTGGTTATATTATCTATTTGTACTTTTTTGTATCTTTAGTTGTATTTTTAATATAAAATAGTAGCTAATAAGATTATTTACTCAATTAATTTTGTGAAGAAGTTAGTTAATAAATTAGTCACTTCACGGGGGTGCTGGGGAAAAACAGGAAAACTCATTTTAGGAAATCCAAAAGTGAAAGAAAACCCGATAGTTAATTGAGATAAATTATATTTAGTATTCTGTGAATTAGATTCATTATTTCCTGTTTGTAAATGATTATCTGCGGTAGTTTCAATATCTGTCTTTTGTAGAAAAAACTCAGTATTACCAATCATAGAAAAATCTTGTCCACCAGTAATAAGCTGTTGTTCTAAATCAGATAATTCATCAAGTAATGGGTGAATTTTATCTATAGATATATCATTCATGAACATAACTCCAGAAAATATAGACAATAATCAAACACTTAAAAACTTTAAATGTTCTCCTGGTTGAGATAAAAAACTATCTCGACTACCTTGTAAAAGCACTTTACCTTTTTCCATAAAAACTATCCATTCTGCACGATTAATCACACTAGGACGATGAGTAATTAAAATTGTAGTTTGTCCTTGACGATATTCTAATAATCTATCTAAAACATGAGTTTCACTCACAGGATCTAATCCTGCGGTAGCTTCATCTAAAATTAAAATAGGAGGGTTATTGAGTATTCCCCTTGCAATAGCTAATCTTTGTCTTTGTCCACCAGAAAGGTTTGCCCCAAATTCTCCCAAAACAGTTTGATATTTACTAGGTAATTGACTAATAAAACTATCTGCATCAGCAAGTTCACAGGATTTTACAACATCTTCAAAAGCAATATGGGGACTTCCTAAACGAAAGTTTTCTAAAATTGAGCGACTCCAAAAATGAGGTTCTTGGGGTACATAAACTACCTGTTGTCGTAAACAGTTTAAATCAAGATCATGAATATTAAAAAAGCCTATTCTGATGTTACCTGAAGTGGGTTGATATAAACCAGCGATTAGTTTTGCAAGGGTACTTTTACCACAACCTGATTTACCAATTAAAGCAATTACTTTTCCCCCAGGAAGTTGTAAAGAAAAATCATCTAATAAATCAACTCTACCAGGATGATGAAAGGTAAGATGAGTAAAACGAATATCATCATAGCTAGAAATTTGTGCAGATGGTTTTTGACTACCTCCAACTACTTCGGGAGTTGCATCAATAACTTCTAATAAACGAGAAACTGCGGTTTGTGAACGAAAATATTCATCTACTAAACCAATTAAAGAACCAATTAAAGCTAAAACATTGACTTGTAAAACATTAAAAGCCAACATTTGACCAATACTTAATTGTTTATTAATTACTAATAAACTACCTATTCCTAATAAAATTACACCTCCCAAAGTAGATAAAAGTTTGGAAACTGTACCATTGATAATACCGATTTGAATTGTACTAAAAGTCAAGTTTGCTAACCGCCCAAAACGGCTTTGAAATTCATCCCAAAATTGAGGAGCAGCATTAGTAGTTTTGATAACTTGAGCGCCTTTAAAGGTTTCTACTAACACACCTTGATTTTCTGCACCTAAGACTAATAAACTGCGGGTTTTTTGTTGCAAAATTGGTAAAAAAGGTAAACTAGCTAAAGTCATGACAGCGGCAAAAACAATTACTGCTGTTGTTAATTGCCAACTATATAAAATCATGAAAATTAGTGATACAATAGCGATAAAAAATTGACTTGGTAAAAGTACAACTACCTGAGAAACTAACTGATTAATTTCATTAATATCACTTAAACGACTGGTAATTTCTCCACTACGACGAGATTCATAATAGCTTAATGGTAATTGTAAAAGTCTGCGTCCAAAATCTAAGACTAACCCTAATTGTAATTGTTGCCCAAAATAGGAAATCATTGTGGATTGAATGACTTGTAAACTACTACTAAATAAATTCATAACTACAACAGCAGTAACGACAACAGTAAGTAGTTGTATATCTCCTCTAACTAAAACATCATCTGTTAATATTTGAATTAAAACCGGACTTCCTAAAGCTAAAATACCGAGAATAATATTGAGAATTAATACTTGAGCTAGTAATCCTCGATGGGGTAAAATTCGCATCAAAAAGCGTAAAAAACCACCGTGAGTTTGTTCATGTGGTTGTTGATAAAACCGCTCTGAATCTGGTTCTAATAACAGCATAATACCGTTCCAAGCTGTTAATAATTCTTGGCGGTTAATGTAGCGAATACCTACAGCGGGATCTGCAATTATATAATTTTTACCTTTTTTACCATATAAAATTACCCAGTGATAACCACGCCAATGGATAATTGCTGGTAGTGTAATTTCTGTGATTCTATCAACAATTTCCGATGATGCTTTTACTGCTCTGGCGTTAAATCCTAGATTATCAGAACCACGTTTTAAACCTAATAAAGTTGTACCTAATTGTCCTGTTCCTACTGCTTCTCGACTTTTATTAAGACTTAAAAATCTACCGTAATATTTACAGATAGAAGCTAGGCAAGCAGCACCACAATCTTCTTCACTTGCTTGTAAAATACATTGATATTTTTGATTTTTTTTGAAAAATTTTAACATATTATTTTTCATGCTCATAATTTCCATGCTGTGATTTATTTATAGTAACCAATAAATAACAACTAATAACTAATGAATAATTACAAATCTGTGATTAATCTAGCTTTTCTGAGAATGAATTGCATAACCGTTTCTTGTCGAGAAATAATGTCTGCTAAACCTTCCATACCCGGTTGTAAATGACATAAAATTTCCCCTTTTCCTAAATATAATGTTTCCGGTTCAATGGTAATTTCATAACCAATGATGGATGTAGCATTAGAATTATTTTTTATATTATTATTTGTAATTGGTAAAGCATCTGGGGCGACATTTTTTACCGTACCTTTCAGAGTTCCATAATCTGGATAAGGACAAGCAGAAACTCGCATTTGTACCTTTTGATTTGGTTCTACTTTATTAATATCTTGAGCAGGAATATAAGCCTTAATTTGTAAAGGTGCGTTGAGGGGAGCAATGTGAGCTATTGCTTCACTAGGTTGTAATACTTGTCCTGCATTTCTCAGTTTTAGTTGTAATAATGTACCTGTAATTGGAGCGCGAATTATGCTTTTATTTAAGTCGCTTATTGTTTGTTGTAAATCTTGTTCAGTTTGATTTAATTGTTTTTGAATTTCTAGACGCTGTTGTAATAAATTTTGTGATTCTTTTTTTAATGCTGCTAAATTTGCTATTCCCCTAGCTTGTTCTTGTTTAATTCTTTCTTCTGCGATAATTAAAGCAGAATTAGGGGGATTAACTGC
Organism: Nostocales cyanobacterium; assembly: GCA_004292695.1. Taxonomy (GTDB): domain Bacteria; phylum Cyanobacteriota; class Cyanobacteriia; order Cyanobacteriales; family Nostocaceae; genus Okeanomitos. The sequence continues at coordinate 13,199 of RDXV01000064.1, forward strand.
TGTTTTTGCCTTTTCTAAATTAGTTTGGGCAATTTTTAAAGCCTGTTGTTTTTCTTCCCATAGAGTTTTAGTATTATTCTTAGCTTGTTCTAATTTAGTTTGAGCCGATTTTACAGCTTGTTCTTTTTCTTCTATAAGACTTTGGGGAATAGCACCGGAATTAACTATAAATTTTAATCTATCTCTTTGTAATTTAGCTAAATTTAAAGCTGCTTGTGCTTCTTCAATGGTTGCGCTGAGTAGTTTTTCTTGCTGTAAACGCTCCAGTTGTAGCCTAGTATATTTTAATTCAATTTGTACTTGTACCATTTCTGCATTAGCTCTAATTTTTTGGTTTTCAAAGTTTCTTTGAGTACCTATAAATTCAGCTTTTGCAGCGGCAATTATGCGGTTATTTAAGTTAGTTTGTGCTGATATCTGATGATTAATTTCTCTAATTTGGGCATCAACTTGTAAAAGTTGTAATTTACTTTGTTGAATAATATTTTCTAGTTGTTTCTTGCGAGTTTGTAAACTGGAATTTTCAATATAAGCAATGGCTTCACCTTGGTTAATTAACTGATTAGGTTTAACTAAAATTTTTTGAATTTGCCCAGAAATTGGTGATTCAACTAATTTTAATTCTCCTACAGGTCGAATATTAGCAGGAACTTTGACGGTTACTTTATAAGTAAGTACATTTGTCAAACCTACACTAACTATAAAAATAGTGGTGATTACTCCTACACTGATGCTAGTCCATTTGTGAATTTGAGGTAAAAATTCATTGATTTCTACTAACTGTAAATGATCATAATTTTGATCACTAATTCCATGCCAATGATGATTTTCACGATATTGTAAAAAATTCACAGTATTACACCCTTGTAGATATTAACTAAGAATAATCCTCAAACTACCTGTTGGCTATTTTCATTTCTTTTGGAGATGATTGAGATGATTATGACTGAATTTGTTAGTAATTTTCACTCAGGAATTACCGTTAAGTTATTTATGCCATGAGGTTGAGTATTATCAATCAGATCAGATGATAAGATAGACTGAGATCCACTTTTAACATCTGTAAAGTTGGTAGTATTTTGGATAATATTACCTAACCTATCGGTTTGATTATTCTGTGAAGTGTGAGAATTTTTCTGAGTATAATTATTATTGTTAACCTGGGGTTGATTACCACCAATAATTAATTCTTGATCATGATCAGATATGACCATTAACAATGGAGATTTTATCATGGTGAATAGCATAATTATTAATGTTCACGACTAGGATTGTCTAGATTTTCCTAAACCTCTGAAATTAGTTCTTGGTAAGGATGGTAAACTTTCTAAAATAGGTGCTTGTCCCAAAGCAGGAAAATCAGGAATGGATAATACACCCAACCCTAAAAAATCTTGTGCTGCGGTATTAACTTCAGAACTTTGACCGAAAGAATTAGCAAAACTACCATTGGGTCCAGAAGATGTAAAACCTCTTAATGTGACAATTCTGTTAGCAAAATTAGTTCCAGCTAATTCAAAATCAGCAGCACCAATAATCATTTCCTGTTGTTGTTCAGATAAATCCGTGAGTAAAGTTATGTTGAAGTTTGACATATTTCCTGATTATTTACACGGTTATTTTGTAAATAAGGATTCTAGAATATGAATTAACTTATGTTTTTTGTTAAACAAATCCCATCACTTCTAGAATCCATTCTTGACCAATTTCTAAAAAAACAACTCACAAAATTTCACAACATTTAGGGTTGTTAGCTGTACCGCAGAGATTTAAGTACAGCATCACTAAAAACCTTCAATAATTTGTGAGAATAATTTATGAGGGATTAATCATAAATTAATCATCACTATTGCAGATTTGAAATTAAGGTATTCAGAAAACTTGATGAATTAAATTTTCTCGGATTTGATCTTACCAACCCTAAAGAAACGAAGCGATTTATTTGCAGTGACAGTTGGTTTTTTTAGAAACAATGACATTCTGAAAAATGAGGTTTAAATTAACCGAAAGGTCCGCCCGCTGGTCCGAATGGTCCTATACCGCCGCCTCCCGGTCCGGGTATGGGTGCGGCCATTGGACCTTCTACCGCTGCTTGTCCATTCAGAATGGGTGCAGGACCTAACGCACCAATGTCAGGAATAGCAGTTGCACCCAAACCTAATAAATCTTGTGCTGCGGTGTTGACAGCGGCGCTTGTACCTACGGAGTTACCTGTACTACCGTTTGGTCCAGAAACCGTTGTACCCTGTAAATTTACTACCCTGTTGGCGAAGTTACTACCAGCTAATTCAAAATCAGCACCACCAGCAATTAATTCTTGTTGATGATCGGATAATGTGACAAACAAAGCGGAATTTATTTGATTTGACATAATTATTAGCCTCACTTAACAAAATTAGGTGAATCACTACCTAATAACCAAACTATAAGCATTGTTGCTGAGTAATTCATAAATCTAGGGACATAAATCAAAATTGTTAATTTTACTCCCCAAAGTAGATATAAAATCACTAAGTTTTAATTATTTTAGTTCTTACTTTATATACAGGTTTTCAGGTTTTATGCTATTTTTTATTGGTTACTAATTATAGATGTTCCAATTTTAATTAATGATCAGGATTTGTACTAAGCTATAGGCTAAAACAGCACTACCAATGGGAACAGTTAAATTATCAACACCTAAGATCGAAATTGTTTCTAAAATGGTAGCTAATATTGCTACTAATATTGAGATTAACCAAATTTGCCAGTTATTACCAAGGGTTGATAATAAGATTAAGGCGCATATTAAAAAACTGGTTATAGTTACGGTTGAAGAACCTTCCCAGCTTTTGTTAGATCCAAATATTTGATATTTATGTTTGCCAAATCTTTTACCAATTAAAGCTGCAAGTCCATCACCCCAAGTCATGGTTAAAATGCCGATAGCTGCATATTGTGGCTGTTGTAAATCCCAAAAAATTGCTACTAAAATACCAATACTTACAGCATAGAAAAATGTACCTAAACTTTGACGGCCAACACTATTAATTCCTGGTAAAATTGGAAAAATATAGGATAATAATGTAATAAAGCTGGCAAAAATAGCCGCAGCAATTCCTAATTCAGCGGGAATATTTAACAACCAAGCAATTACAATTATATTACCTGTACCAATATGGACTATTTTTCTAATAATTTCCGGTTCACTATCTGTAAAGTGATAGACTAACCAAGCAATGAATAAAATTAGTGATACCCATGTAGCAGAAACGGTAATTTGTAACCACAATGGGTAAATAGATTCTAAACTAGGAAATGTAGTAAACAATGACTTAACTGAAAATTTCAAGACTTCGATCATACTGTAAACTATATCGGTTATGAAAACATTACTAATTTGGCTAATTAAGGGTTATCGCTTGTTTATTTCCCCTTTGTTTCCCCCTACTTGTCGCTTTCAACCTACCTGTTCAATGTATGCTATTCAAGCTATTGAACGTTTTGGTGTGTTTCGTGGTAGCTGGATGGCGTTGTGGCGAATTTTACGCTGTCATCCTTTCCATCCCGGAGGTTATGATCCTGTACCGGAAAAGGAAAAACATTCATGTTGTGATGACAGGTGACAGTTGACAGTTGACAGGTGACAGGTGACAGTTGACAGTTGACAGTTGACAGGTGACAGGTGACAGGTGACAGTTGACAGTTGACAGTTGACAGGTGACAGTTTTGGGAGTATCCCAATTTTGAAAACCTGTAAGATTTTGAGCTTTATTTATTTAGCAACTTCTAAGTAAACAATCAGTAATTTTTGATTTTTTCAGTGTAAATTATGCGTCCATATCACAAAATTCCTATTGTAGAATCAAATGAACCTCTGGTGAAAATTCCTCTAGAATTGTTTGCTGTAGAAAATCCCCATCCCTATGAAAATTTAGGTGCTAATTATGGTCAACATTCACCTTATTTTCTGCGGGAAACTGTTGTTGAAAAATTAATTTCTGCCCAAAATCATTTACATTCATTACATCCTGGTTGGTATATTCAAATATTTGATGCTTACCGCCCGGTGAATGTACAACAGTTTATGGTGGATTATAGTTTTGCTCAACTTTTAACAGAAAAAGGACTACATGAATCAGATTTATCACCTCAAGAATTAGAGGAGATTTGGCAAAAGGTTTATGATATTTGGGCTGTTCCTAGTTTAGATTTGAAAACTCCCCCTCCCCATAGTACCGGTGCTGCGGTGGATATTACTTTGGTGGATGATTCTGGGGAAGTTGTGAATATGGGTTCACCCATTGATGAAATGTCTGATCGTTCTTATCCTGATTATTTTATTGATAGAAATTCAGAATTTCATCAGGTACGACAGTTATTAAATGATGTGATGATACAATCGGGTTTTACACGTAATCCTAGAGAATGGTGGCATTTTTCCTATGGTGATCAAATGTGGGCTTGGTTATCTGATCAATCAACTGCTATTTATGGACGTTTGTTGTAAATCCCTGTTGTGATAAATCCCTGTTTAAGATTAGGAAAAGTAGTTTCTATTCAACTTTTGAAACTGTCACCTGTCACCTATCATCTAATTACTCTTCTACTCTATATCCTAATTCTGCTAATCTTAATCTGGATTGTCGCCATTTTGGTTGGACTTTCACAAATAATTCTAAATACACTTTACCTTCAATTAACTTTTGAATTTGTTGCCGTGCTGCACTGCCAATAGATTTTAACATTGTTCCACCTTTACCAATGATAATCCCTTTTTGGGAGTCTCTTTCCACGTTAATAGTTGCTAAAACACGGGTAATTGTTGGAGTTTCTTCAACTAAATCTATGGCGATCGCCACAGAATGGGGAACTTCTTCACGGGTTAATAATAAAATTTGTTCCCGAATTAATTCCCCCATAATAAATCTTTCCGGTTGATCTGTAACTAAATCCGGTGGATAATAAAATGGACCAGGTTCTAAGTTTTCAATTAATAAATCTTGTAAATCTGATAAACCTGCACCATTTAAAGCGGAAAATTTGACAATTTGCCATTGATTATCTGTAGCTAATTGTAAATAACTTTCATCTAGATTTTGAAAATCCGTAGGTTGTTGATCAACTTTATTAATACCTAAAATTACTGGTATTTGACTATTTTTCAGTAAATCCGCAATAAAGCGATCGCCTCCACCACAAACCACTGCACCATCCACCACAAACAAGACTACATCTACTGATTCAATCGCAATTTTGGCATTTTTTACCAACACTTCCCCTAACTGATGATGGGGTTTATGAATCCCCGGAGTATCCACAAAAATTAACTGTGCTTTCTCTGTGGTTAAAATTCCTCTTAACCGATTTCTAGTAGTTTGTGCAACAGGAGAAGTAATAGCAATTTTTTGTCCTACTAACTCATTCATTAAAGTTGATTTACCAACATTAGGACGGCCAACAATACCAATAAAACCAGACTTAAAATCAGCCGCAGCTTGAGGAATTGTTACTACATCTGACATAGATAAAATATCATTATTAATATCACTCATTTTCTATCACACCTAATTCTGTTTCTATCGTTTACCTTTATTTTAATCACTGACTGAATTGATTTTATTTCTATCAGTAAGAAATATACAATAACACAAAATCTGACAATTTCTCATAATTCCAACAATCCCAATACAAACTCACCTTGATTCACCGCTTCATTTATTGACAGATCATAAACTAAACCATCACTTTCAGCACAAATATTAATTATACGCGGTATTTTTCCTTCTTTATTAAAGGTGATAATTTCATATAACCAATCTCCTGCTTTAACAACAGTACCCAATTTAACCCTAGATTTAATCATCCCCCCAACAGTAGCACAATACTTTTTGCGCTTACTACTAGAAACAAATAACATTTCCTCAGATTTTGATTCAGGTATGATCAAATCAGGAATTTGTAAAACCCCTTTTTGTACTAAATAGTTTTTTATTCCTAATACACCTTTATTTACAGAATCAGCTTTTATTTGCATTCCTGATCCTAATTCCAAAGTCCAAGCCTCAACATCAAATCTGACATTTTTACCCAAACTAGCAAAAGCACTTTCTAAAGCTAACCAAGGTTTAATAAAAGCCTCATCAAAAGCATCACCATCATATTCATCTAATAAAATACCATAATCAAGCAGAAAATTTTTAGCTGCATCTTCCCGATTTGGGAAATAATAAACATAGTCCAAACCTTGATTATTAGCACTATGTAAATCAATCACATAATCAGCATCTAAACATAAAGATTGTAATTGATAGCGAAAGATTTCTGTAAAAGGCAACCCAGCTTGAGAATTAATTTTAGAAGACTTCTGTAAAAACCCACTCTTAATTTCTGCTAAATAATTTTTCCGCACTGTATCTAAATCAAAATCTAATTGAGATTGAGCAAAAGCCAATAAATCATAATTTTCCTTGGCAAAATCCCAAAAAATCCGATTCCAGTCCTTACCCTCATAAACACAAAAACGCCCCGGAGAAAAATGTTGAGCGCGTTCATTAACCCCCATCGGATTACAAAGAGGAACTAACCAAATTTCACCCCATAAATTATCATCATTGATATTTGATAAAAACTCAATTAACTGATAAATCACCGCATTACCAGAAATTTCTGAACCATGTAAATTAGATTGAATATAAACCTTTTTACCTGGATGATCACCTATGGATTTAAGATTGATAAATTTATAAACTTGCAGGTTGAGAATATCACCAGAAGCCATTTGACGTAAAGGAATAGTTTCAATTATTGGTAACATCGTATAATTCCTAATTAGTAATTATTGAAGAACATGATAGGCAAAGAGGGAGATGTAGGGGTAGCGCCCCCGTGCCTACCCCAATTTAGAGAGAGGGAGATGTAGGGGTAGCGCCCCCGTGCCTACCCCAATTTGCAGGGCAACCACAGGGGGTTTGCCCCTACTGAATTAACTGCCACTTAAAGATTTGCAGGGCAACCACAAGGGGTTTGCCCCTACTGAATTAACTGCCACTTAAAGATTTGCAGGGCAACCACAGGGGGTTTGCCCCTACTGAATTAACTGCCACTCAAAGTTCTTAATCTTGGTTCTAAGTGAGAACGATCAGCTGAACTCAGCAACATCGGACCATGTTCAGTAAATTCCACCACACTCACAGAACCTACCGGACACCCCCAACGATACCGAAAACGCCCCACATCAATACCTAGCAAACTACAGAGAATAATTCTAATCGTTGCTTTGTGGGTAACAACCAAAACATTACCACTACTGTACAATTGTTTAATTTCCTCAATTACCGCCATAGCGCGGGAAGCAATTGTTACAGCCAACTCCCCACCATTGGGTGCGTACCAAGCCGGATCAGCAGACCAGCGGATATAATCATCATGAAAATCACGGTTAATTATCTCCGGGGTTTTACCTTCCCATACACCATAATTAATTTCCTTGATACCATCCCTTAACTGTGGCTGTATCCCAATAGCATCACATAAAGGTTTAGCAGTGGCCAAAGTCCGACGCATGGGACTACAAAAAATTGCTTTCCAAGGTGTGGAACTATAAGCATCTGCAAAAGCATCAGCCATTTCCATACCGGCTTCCGTCAATTCTGAATCTATCGCCCCGCAAAAAGCATGATTGCGACTACATTCGGTTTCACCATGACGGAGTAAATAAATAGTTAGGTTCATAATAATATATCCGTTATTACCTGGAAAATTGCGATTGATTGAATGATTGAAAAAGTGCGTTCTGTGAGAATGGTTATAGTAAAAGAAGAATCGTTACAAAACTCAACAATAAAATGGTAACAACAATTAAAAATCCTTATCTTGACGGCAACTTTGCCCCCATCGCCACAGAAATTACCACAGATGACTTAAAAATCATTGGTGAACTACCCCCCGATCTCTCTGGGATGTTTGTTCGCAATGGTCCAAACCCCCAACACCCACCCATCGGACAATATCACTGGTTTGATGGCGATGGAATGTTACATGGTGTAGAAATTAGTAATGGTAAAGCCACCTACCGTAACCGTTACATCCGTACTAGAGGGTGGAATATAGAAAACGAAGTAGGAAAAGCTGTGTGGAGTGGACTTTTAGAACCCCCACAAATGGACAACCCCTACGGACCTGGTAAAAATACCGCTAACACCGCCTTAGTGTGGCACGCAGGAAAATTTTTAGCACTGTGGGAAGGAGGCGCACCCCATCATATTCAACTACCGGAATTAGAAACCATCGGTGAATGTACCTTTAACGATCAACTGACATCTCCTTTCACCGCCCACCCCAAGGTAGATCCCATTACCGGGGAAATGATGTTTTTTGGCTATTCCTTCATGCCTCCCTTTGTGCAATATGGTGTAGTTTCTGCCCAAGGGGAAATATTACGCACAGTACCCATAGAAATACCAATGGGGGTAATGATGCACGATTTCGCCATTACTGAAAACTATACAATTATCATGGATTTACCCCTAACATTTAGTGGTGAAAGAGTGCAAAGGGGAGAACCAATGATGATGTTTGAAGGCGATCGCCCCAGTCGTTTTGGTATTATTCCCCGTCATGGAGATAACGGTAATATTCGCTGGTTTGAAACACCCTCCTGTTACATCTTCCACACCATGAACGCCTACGAAGAAGGGGAAGAAGTCATACTTATTGCTTGTAGGATGAGTTCTACTAATGTCTCAATGGGTAGTTCACTCACAGATCCCACCGCAGATATTCCCTTTTTGCATCGTTGGCGGTTTAACCTCCGTACCGGTGCAGTCACAGAAGAACAATTAGACACCGTACCCGCAGAATTTCCCCGCATAAACGAAAACTATACAGGCAGAAAAACCCAGTATGGTTATGCTGGAAAAATCGCTGAAAGTTCTTTACCCTTATTTACAGGAGTAATTAAGTACAATTTCAGTAACGGTACAACCCAAACCCACGAATTTGGTAAAGGTAGATATGGTGGTGAGACTGTTTTTGCTCCCCGTAAAAATGCAGTATCTGAAGATGATGGTTGGTTAACTACTTTTGTGTATGATGAAAATACAGAAACCTCTGAATTAGTAGTCATCAATGCCCAAGATATCACCAGTGAACCAGTAGCCAAAGTCATCATTCCCCAACGAGTACCCTATGGTTTTCATGGTGCTTGGATTGGTTACAATTAAAAATTAAAAATTAAAACTTAAAAATGGGTAAATAAATTACCCATTACCCATTATCTATTACCAACTACCTATTTTAGTCATGCCTAAAAAACGCAAATCCACATCACCAACAACCACAGAAGTAACCTTAGCACTTTCTGATTTACATATATATTTATCATCCTTAGAAAAAGACCATCAATCACTATTAAACAAAATTAAAAAGAAACGCACAGAATTAAATAACTTTGTGGAAAAAATGCGCTCTTTGGCTACAGAAATGTTTCAAAAAGTCCATCCTAGTCTCCAAAAAAGAGCAGAATTAGATCAAGAAATTCACAGTCTATTTACAGAAATCTTTAAAACCAGAAAATTTGGTAAACAAACTCACAAAAGAATTGAATCTTTGTACATGAGTTTGCAAACGGAAGGAATTATTAGCCCCAAATCTTTTCAAGAAGAAGAGGACGAAGATTCAGAATTAGATGAACTATTTGAAAACGCAGAAAATAACCATGAAAATCATCAAAATCGTCGTCAATATTGGCACGTAGATGATGAAAATGAAACACCATCAGCAGCGAGAACAGAAGATTCAAAAAAAATCAGACAAACATTTTTAAAACTTGCAGAAATCTTTCATCCTGATAAAGTCAGAGACTCAGAAACTCACAAGACTCATACGGAAATTATGAAAGAAATTAATAAAGCCTATCAAGAAGGTGATTTAGCAAGATTATTAGAAATTGAACGTCAACACGAATTAGGAGATACTGTTGATAGTAACAGCGAAGATGATTTATCCCGCAGATGTAAAAAATTAGAACAACAAAACGAAATATTAAAAAATCAATATGATAAATTAAGAGAAGAATTGCGATTAGCTAAAAATACTCCAGAAGGGGCGATGGTTGCTGATTTTCGGAAAGCCCAAAAACAAGGATTTAGCCCCTTTGATTTCATGTTAAAAACTATAGAAATACAAATTAAAGTAATTAGAGAACTGCGTGATTTTATTAGAGATTTTAAAGATCAGAAAATGACAATCACAGATTTTCTCGCAGGTCCAGAAAGTCTCATGGGTGATGATGAAATGATAGAATCTTTTATAGAAGAATTTATGGAAGAGATGGGAGAATTTAGAATTTAGAATTTAGAATGAAGAATTGAGAATTGAGAATTATCTAAGAGAATGTTTTCTCTCGTTCCCATACTCTGTTCTCTCGTTCCCATACTCTGTATCTCTCGTTCCCATCTCTCGTTTCCCATCTCTCGTTCCCATCTCTCGTTCCCATCTCTCGTTCCCATCTCTCGTTCCCATACTCTGTATGGGAATGAATTATATCAGGCTCTGCCTGATGCCAACAATATATTAAAACAGAGGTAGAACCTCTTTAATAGCATTCCCAGTCTGAGACTAGGAACGAGGAAATATATTAAAACAGAGGTAGAACCTCTTTAATAGCATTCCCAGTCTGAGACTAGGAACGAGGAAATTCCCAGTCTGAGACTAGGAACGAGGAAACTAGGAACGAGGAAAGTAACACTTACAACAATTTCACAAACTCCTGCAAAGTTTGACCATACTTTTCACCTGCAACATCACTAAAATCATTGTGTTGTGCAGAGTCTACCCATAAGTACAGCTTAGGTGAATTGACAGCATTAAACAACTTTTCACCATGTGTAAATGGTACAACCTCATCCTGTTTACCGTGCATCACTAACACAGGACATTTGACTTTAGCGATTTTACTAATATTATTAAATTTATCAAAAGGTAAAATCGGTATAGGAACAACTACCCGAAAAGCTGAAGTAAAAGCACTTTCTAAAACCAAACCCCCCACAGGTTTCCTTGCTGCTAAGTCTACCGCAGAACCACCACCCACAGAACGACCAAACACAATTATTTTTTCCGGTTTGATGTTTAAATCTTGAATCAGGTAATTGTAAGCAATATCCACATCTTCATAAGCTGCTGCTTCCGTAGGTTCACCTTGACTTGTTCCGTAACCACGATAATCATACGCAAAAACACTAAAACCTAAATCTCTGAGTTTGACTAAGGTGGGGTGTATAATCCCTATATCTTCCGCGTTTCCGTGAATATACAGAATTGTGTATTTAGCACTGGGATTTTGCAGATAAATAGCGGAAATTAGTTGATTATTTCCAGTTTTAAGCTTAATAATTTCTTTTGTATCTTCATAACTAGACTCTGGGGGCAAAAAAATCATGCCATCAGCACGAAAATAAACATATACTGCAAACACAGTATAAATCAGAACTAAAGATTCCAGCATTCTTCGCCAAGTGAAATCACCAATCAATAGTTTTCTGAGCCTTTGTTTATAAGAAAACATATTAAAACCCTTGAGGTTAAGTTTTGGAGCGTGGCGGAAAAACTTATACGTACTTTAGTCCAGGGATGAAAGCTAACCAAGGCATTTACGCCTCAGTGATATATTCTTTCTGTTGACAGATTATGTAGGTTGAACTAACATAATAATATGGTTGTTAGGTCGTCGCCATGATTATTTACGAGTTCAAAATCAAAGGAAAAGACAAGCAATACCAAGCAATAGATGAGGCTA
>RDXV01000229.1 GCA_004292695.1 Nostocales cyanobacterium
AACAGGTGACAGGTGACAGGTGACAGTAAGAAATCTAGCTTTAAGCGTCTGGGCTTCAGTGTTAGTTGGTGTCCTAACTGTCTTGTCTACAGCTATAAAATAAATTTAATTGTTGCCAAAAATGTAACCAAAAGAGACCCTCATCTCTTCAGTGTCAGAATATCAACAGACTAGCCCTCAACCCAGGGTTCAAACTTTGAGGAGTGTATATATAAATGTCCAGAAATAGCTTATCCTTTTTTTCCTTCCCAACTCAAAAACCAGGAAGAACGATTTACACAACGTTATTAGTATGTCTTATGTTTGCTCTACCCGCATCAGCCGAAGAAAAAGCAAAAATGTGGCGCACCTTAACCGTTAGTGGTACAGGTATCGAAAGAATACCCACGACCATATCACAAGTGAGCTTAGGAGTGCAAGTTCAAGGGAAAACCGCCCAAGAAGTCCAAAAAGAAGTAGCCCGCAGATCATCCGCAGTAGTGACATTCTTAAAAAGTCGCAACGTTGAAAAATTACAAACCACAGGAATTAATCTCAGCCCAGTATATAGCTACACCAACAACGTCCAAAAAATTACAGGTTACGCAGCCAGCAACACCGTTAATTTTCGTTTTCCCACCGAACAAGTCGGTACATTATTAGATGAAAGTGTCAAAATTGGGGCGACACAAATTAACGGTATCAGCTTTGTAGCTACAGATGACGCTATTAGCAACGCCCAAAAACAAGCCTTAAAAAAAGCTACCCAAGATGCAAGAGAACAAGCGGATGCAGTTTTGAGTAGTTTGGGTTTACAATCAAAGGATATAGTTAATATTCAAGTTAACAACGCCAGCGCACCTCCACCAATAATGTTACAAAGGGCTGAATTTGCCAAAGCTAACCTTGCAGATGCTTCTACTCCAGTAGTTGGAGGGGAACAGGAAGTACAAGCATCAGTAACATTGCAAATTAGTTATTAGGAATAGGGAATAGGGAATAGGGAATAGGTAATTCGTAATTCGTAATTCGTAATTCGTAATTAATAAAAACTCTTCCCAGTCCCCAGTCCCCAGTCCCCAGTCCCCAGTCCCCAGTCCCCAGTCCCCAGTCCCCAGAATAACTAAAAATTATCAGGAGACATATCACTCATCCCAGCTTCGTTATCACGCTTAGAACCGAGTAACTCCAATTGTTCTACCTGAATAACTGGTTTTGAGCGACTTGCACCAGTTTGGCGATCGCTCCAAGTATCAAATTTCAAAGCACCCTTAACCCCAATTAGACTACCTTTACGAACATAGTTACCAGCAACTTCCGCTGTTTTTCCCCAAAGTTCTAAATTAAACCAGTCTGGTTGATCACTATTGCGAGTTCTTCTATTTACTGCTAAAGTCAACTGACATTTAACAGTTCCTGTCTCAAAATACCGGATATCTGGATCACCACCCACACGACCAACCAAAGTAACTACATTAATGCTCATAGCCCTTACCTTGTAGTATATACATACTGATATTAAAAATTATATGATAACTGATCTTCAAGCTCAAAGCTGAAGTCAAAACAGTATGTTGTAAAATCATCCCAGATATGATAAATCATTAACAATATAATATGCTCTTCTAAATGATTCAAAAAATACCTGTCATTAATATGAAAATTATACGGTTGTACGTAGTCACCCCAGAAAAGAGGAGATAAGATGTCTAAGACATCCATTTAGATTGACAAAAATTATAGAAAAAAATAGTCTAATTTACTGGAGTCAGGACAACAGACATCATACAATCCAGGCTAATGAACTCTCACATTTATCACTTAAACACCAATTAACGCACATAGGGGGCATAGATACTCGTGGGTCTTTTCAGAAATTTTCGCTCATCATGGGATATGGGTATCGACCTTGGTACAGCCAACACCCTAGTTTATGTATCTGGAAAAGGAATTGTACTTCAAGAACCATCAGTAGTTGCCATTGATCAAAATGAGAAAATAGCACTTGCAGTAGGGGAAGATGCAAAAAAAATGCTCGGACGGACACCGGGTAACGTTATAGCCGTTCGTCCCCTACGTGATGGTGTAATTGCTGATTTTGACACCGCAGAATTAATGTTGCAAAGTTTCATTCAGCGAGTACACGAAGGCAAATCCCTAATTTTACCCAGAATAGTCATAGGTATTCCTAGCGGTGTTACAGGAGTAGAAAGAAGAGCTGTCATGGACGCAGCTACTCATGCTGGCGCGAGAGAAGTATACTTAATAGATGAACCAGTAGCCGCAGCAATTGGGGCAGGTTTACCAGTAGCAGAACCCACTGGAAACATGATTATTGACATCGGTGGTGGAACAACAGAAGTAGCTGTACTTAGTTTACAAGGTACAGTTATTAGTGAATCAGTACGTATAGCAGGTGATGAACTCACCAACTCAATCATACTGTACATGAAAAAAGTTCATAACCTAGTCATAGGTGAACGTACCGCCGAAGACATCAAAATCCGTATAGGTTCAGCTTATCCCACCCATGATGACAATGAAGCAATCATGGAAGTTAGGGGATTACACCTACTTTCTGGACTACCCAGAACCGTAACTATCAAAAGTCCAGAAATTCGGGAAAGTATGCTAGAACCACTATCAATAATTATAGAAGCTGTTAAACGAACCCTGGAAAGAACACCACCGGAATTAGCCGCAGACATAATTGATAGAGGTATAATGTTAGCAGGTGGCGGCGCATTACTCAAAGGTATAGATACCTTAATCAGTCATGAAACAGGAATTGTCACCCACATAGCAGCAGATCCCCTAAGTTGTGTTGTCTTAGGAACAGGTCGTGTGTTAGAAAACTTTAAGCAACTAGAGAGAGTCTTCAGTGGACGCTCTCGCAATATGTAGCTAAAACTGTAAACAAGATAATGGATACTGTATCCATCAAAGGTAGCATCCATTATCTGAATAATTTATAAGAATAGGTATAAATGTTTACTGCAAGACGTTGGTGGGAAAATAAAGCATTACATATAGGTTTGTTAGTTGTTGTACTGGGTAGTGCTTGGACGATCCGACAAACCCAAGGGGCGCTGATTATGGAAATATATCAAACTATCAGCAGTCCCTTAAAAAACTTGCAACCCAGGATAAACCCGGAAGATCGCTTTCGTGACGCTAAATTCTTAGAACTGCAAACCCGTATAGTTGAGTTAGAAAATCAAAATCAAAAACTCCAAGGTTTACTGAATTATGTAGAAAAAGAGAAACCTGCAACACCCCCCATCATTGCTAGGGTAGTGGGACGTAGTGCCGATCAGTGGTGGCAACAGGTAACTTTAAATAGTGGCACAAAAGCAGGAATTAAGGAAGGTTTTATTGTTAAAGCAGAAGGTGGTTTAGTAGGAATAGTCGAAAGTGTCACCTCTAATACCAGTCGTGTTTTATTAGTCAGCGATTTAAAAAGTCAAGTAGGTGTTACCATTAGTCGCACTAATGCCAAAGGAGTATTAAGGGGAGATTCATCTAACGAAGGGGTGCTAGAGTTTTACGAAAAAGTACCCAATGTCAAAGTTGGTGACTTAATTTCAACTTCTAACTACAGTCAAAAGTACCCGACGGGAATACCTGTAGGTAGAATTAAATCTCTGGATTTAAAGAAACTTCCTGCATCAATAGCCAAGGTAGAACTATTTCCACCCATACGTTATTTAGATTGGGTAACTGTGCATCCGGGATCTGAAAAGATAGACATACAAACCACCAAGCCAGAAAACCAAGAACCACAAAATTCTCAATAAGTTCAGAACAATTGCGGATAATTTATGATCAAAATTCCTGGATTTCTCGGCAAAAAAAACAAAATCTCTAACACACCGGAAAACACGCATCAATCCTTATTACCCAAACTAAGCCATTGGCATCCTTGGGTAATACGAGTTGTGGATTGGTTAGTGATTGCTTGCTCGTTGCTTTTTTGTTTATTAATGTTGCCAACAAGATTTCCAGGAATGGAATTATTAGACATTGGTCCCAACTGGTTACTAATTTGGGTAGTAGCTTGGAGTGTGAAACGTTCTGTATTTTCTGGTACGTTTGCAGGTATAGTTCTAGGCTTAATGCAGGATGGAATGACTGCACAACACCCTACTCATGCCATTAGCTTAGGAATAGTAGGAATGATCACCAGTCTAATTCAAAAGCAACGGTTTATCCAAGAGGATTTTATTTCCATTGCCTTAATTGTTTTTGGTATGGCAGTAGTATCAAATACTGTTTTTGCTCTGCAATTATCTTTTATGGGTGGTAACTGTGGTGATTTATGTTTCCGTAACCCTGAATATATTTGGACTTACTACCAACGTGTGGCTTTAGCTTCTGCTATTTTGAGTAGTCTGTGGGCCCCTGTGTTGTATTATCCTTTAAACCGTTGGTGGCAAAAAATGAAATTAGTTCAAAAGTTATAGTAAGGGAATAGGGAATAGGGAATAGGGAATAGGGAATAGGGAACAGGGAACAGTTACAATAATCTAGAACTTTCTTGATTATTTGTAATTTGTAATTAATTTGTAAATTAATAAAATATGGTAAGTAATGAATTTGATTCCCGCATGATGCAACGTTGTTTGCAACTTGCCCGTCGTGCTTTAGGGCGCACTTCCCCAAATCCTCTGGTGGGTGCTGTGGTTGTTAAAGACGGGGAAATTGTGGGAGAAGGTTTTCATCCCCGCGCAGGTGAACCTCATGCTGAGGTATTTGCCCTCAAGGCAGCAGGAGAAAAAGCCCGTAATGCGACTATATACGTGAGTTTAGAACCCTGTAATCACTATGGACGTACTCCCCCCTGTTCAGAAGGTTTAATTGCCGCTGGTGTGTCTAAAGTGGTGGTGGGTATGGTTGATCCTAACCCTCTAGTGGCTGGGGGTGGTATTGCTCGTCTTAGGGCTGCGGGAATTGAAGTAGTTGTGGGAGTGGAAGAGGAAGCTTGTCGTCAACTCAATGAAGGTTTTATTCATCGTATCCTCCACAAACGTCCTTTAGGAATTTTGAAGTATGCCATGACTTTAGATGGCAAAATTGCTACCAGTTCTGGACATAGTGCCTGGATTACAAACTCAGCAGCCCGTAGTGAAGTACATCAATTGAGGGCGGCTTGTGATGGTGTAATTGTGGGTGGCAATACTGTCAGACAGGATAATCCTTACTTGACTACTCATCAACAACAAGGACATAATCCCCTGAGAATAGTTATGAGTCGTAGTCTGAATTTGCCGGAGAATGCCCATTTGTGGGAAGTCGCAGTTGCTCCAACTATAGTTTTAACTGAGGTGGGTAGTTCACCAGATTTTCAAAAGCTATTACTCAAGAAGGGTGTGGAAGTGGTGGAGTTTCCATTGTTGACACCGGATCATGTGATGGCTTATCTGTATGAACGTGGTTTTTGTACTGTTCTTTGGGAATGTGGTGGTACTTTAGCAGCTCAGGCGATCGCCCAAAATGCAGTACAAAAAATTCTAGCTTTTATCGCCCCTAAAATTATCGGTGGTAGTACCGCCCCTACCCCTGTTGGCGATTTAGGTTTTGTCTCTATGACTGAGGCTTTGTCTTTAGAAAATGTCCGCTGGCGTGTAGTTGGTTCTGATTGTTTAGTGGAAGGTTATTTACCACACAAAAGTCATTAGTCATTAGTCATTAGTCATTAGTTCTCAACTGTCAACTATCAACTGTCAACTATCAACTTTCAACTATCAACTGTCAACTGTCAACTGTCAACTATCAACTGTCAACTGTCAACTATCAACTG